>CAZINM010000076.1:0-2808 GCA_964540605.1 uncultured Candidatus Saccharibacteria bacterium | reverse complement strand
CTGGGAATTATTAGTATATGTCCTTGATATCTCCCAAATTGTACTTATAAAACCTAGTGAGATATATCCAGTTATTTTTGAAAGTAAAGATATTATTTTGCCTGAGATAAGATTTACTTTTCATGAAATATTTTGGGGGTGGTTTTGGGGCAATTTATCGGGGTTTATTATTGCATCATTGATTTATAGCTACCGTTCAATTAATGATCTATTCAGTTCAGCTTCAGTGCTAATTAATGCTATGCCGATAATCACATTAGTAGCAATTATTTCAAATTTCATGGGAACTGGTCAGGATTCAAAGATCCTAATAACTGCAATATTATGCTTCTTTCCTATGTTGATCAGTTCTGTTACAAGTTTAAGCAGTAGACCATTATCAGAGAGAGATCTACTGCGAAGTTTTTCATCAGGGAGAATAAAAAAATATTGGCATCTTGATCTTCCTGGTGCATTACCAGCAATAATGAAAACTCTTGAGATCAATGTGGTTACAGCAATCTTTGCAGCAGTGGTGTCAGAATTCTTTGGAGCACATGGCGGGATAGGTTCATTGATTTTAGCAAAAAAAGGTTTATACGATTTACCTTTAGTTTGGGCATCAATTTTCTATATCATTTTGATTGGTATCTTATTTTATGTGATGGTTAACCTACTTGGTAGGTTGGCTACTCCATGGGATAAGGACAATATTAATTAGATCTAAGTATATAAATTTAGAAGGAGGGTAAATATAAATTGTAGTTAGGCGGAGTTAATTTATAACTTGATAAATATTCAAAATGGAAGAAGAAACAAAACAAGAAATGGTTGAGGAAACAGGTCCTGAGAAAAACTCAGGAGGTTCAGAAGGCGGTTCTTCAGCTAACAAATTTATGATCCTTTTATTAGCAGTAGTTTTAGTAGTAGTTGGATACCTAATATTCAAAGAGCCTGCAAAAGAAGAGGAAGATGGTGAATTGGATAAGATCGTACTTCAATTAAAATGGGTTCCACAGGCACAGTTTGCTGGATATCTTGTCGCAGATGCTCTGGGATATTATGAAGATGAAGGTTTAGAGATAACAATAAAACCAGGTGGTGTAGGAATAAATCCTGTTGATGTGCTTATAGCAGATGAAGCAGATGTCGCAATTGCATGGACAGGTAACACATTACCAGCGATCTCAAAAGGTGAGGATCTCGTAAATATCGGTCAAGGATTCCAAAGAAGTGGTTTAAGGTTGATGGCTAAGAAAACTTCAGGCATAACATCTCCAGCTGATATCGCGGGTAAGAAAATAGGTGTTTGGCCAGGAGGAAATGAATTAGAGCCATATGCATTCATTGAGAAACAAGGTCTAGACAAAGACACAGATGTTGAATTAATAATGCAAGGCTTTGATATGAACCAATTGATCAATGATGAATTAGATCTCGCTTCTGCAATGATCTATAACGAGTATTGGTTACCAATTGAGCAAGGATTTGCTGAAGATGAGTTCGTTGTGTTCGATCTAAACGAAGAAGGTGCTGCAATGCTTCAGGATGCAGTTTTTGTTAAAAGAGAATATCTTGAAGAAAATGAAGCTATTTTGGTCAGATTTTTGAGAGCTTCAATGAAAGGTTGGGATTATGCAGTAATGAATCAAGAGGAAGCAGTAGATCTAATGGGTTTGGATTTTGCTGAAAACGATGTAACTGCTAGAGATCATCAAATATTAAGTATGCAAGAAGTTGCAAAACTTACCATTGCCGATGATGGAACATCAAAAGGTTTGTTCTACATCAATGAAGATAAGTTAGCTCAAACCGTTGAAATAGCTGAAACATATGTTGAAGAAGTAACAGATATTGATGTTGAGAAGATCTTTACTCTTGATATATGGAACGAAGCTGTTAAAGATATGGAATTTAGTGATTACAATTCGTTAGAAGATTAGTGTTCTTGTTAGTTGGGTGCGTGGTATTAAATTATCACGCACCTGCAACTTTAATTTTAACTAAATATTATAATGAAACTTAATGTAGTCAAACATCCGCAGGTGCTAGATCTAATAACAAAGTTAAGGGATAGAGATACAGGCACTGAGCTTTTTAGAAAGTATACTAGGACTTTAACATCGTATCTATTGTATGAAGCATTATCAGATCTTAAAACTTCAAAGAGAAAAGTTTTGACACAAACAGATGCAGAGTATAACGGAGATGATCTGTCTGAGAAAGTAGCTTTTGTAGCAATACTTAGAGCCGGATTATCTATGTTAATTACTCCAATGGAAAATTATCCCAATTATGAGTTTCATTGTGTTGGTATTAAGCGAAACGAAGATGATCCAAGAAACATTAAGCCAAATTTATATTTGGATAGATTGGATGAAATTGGAAAAGATGTTGAGAGAATTGTTATTGTTGATCCAATGTTTGCCACAGGAGGAACAGTTCTTACACTTCTAGATGCAATAAAAGAAACTCATGCGTTTAAAGGTCGGGTAGATATTGTTTGCTTTATTGCTGCAAAACCAGGTATGGAAAAACTTACAGAGAAATATCCAGATGTAAGTGTTACATGTGCAGGATACGATACAGATCTTAATGAAAAAGCATTCATTGTCCCAGGATTAGGTGATGCAGGTAATAGATTTTTTGGTGTGAATGGTTGAAATAAGTTAATGATCATTGTTTGTGAAACAAATAACAAAACGAATAAAAAAAGGTGAAGACTTAAAAAATACAATTATACAGATAGCTCAGGAAAATAAAGTTAAAGCTGCTATCATGATCTGCTCTGTTGGTTCATTAAATAAAGCAAAGATTCGCCTTCCTGTG
>CAZINM010000075.1:0-2898 GCA_964540605.1 uncultured Candidatus Saccharibacteria bacterium | reverse complement strand
ACCCATCAGCTGATCTGCTACTGAAACAATGTAATCACCACCTCCTTCTGTACGTAATAATATATACATCCCCGTTTGTATATCTCTTACATGGACCCTACTAACACGCTTTGTTACATCTTCATCCAAATCAATTATATCGACAGAAGCACTTTCATCTGTGTCCAAGAATGTAGCCCAATCGTTCTCTAATAGAAATAATTTAGCGAGTACTATTTCATCATCATCATTAACTAGATTTATCAGCTGTTCAGTGGCAATGTCTTGAATTTTTTTTATATCAATTCTTGGAAGAAAATCTTCTAAGATATGATCTCCAACTTCTGTTGATTTATCCTGCATGATTATTCCCATATTTCTTGATCCCATTGGTTTATAAGGATTCAAAAAAACGAATTCAGGTTCCCATCTTTCCGATATCCACTTGTGCTTAATTAAGTGGATTTGTTTTGCTCTAGGAGCAGAAAAGACATACTCTGGAAACCAACGTGGTGCTCCGAAACAGTATAGTTCAGAATAGCATATTGATTCTCGCAAATTTGCAGGACTGACTATATTAATTTTAGAGCCACAAAACAAATTCCGAAATGTCTCTTCAACCTCTGGAATTAACCTTTTTTCGCATATAGCAATCGCAATATTGCAGAGCTCTTTTTGATTGATCAGGTACAAGAATGTATCAAGTAAACTCTGGTCGGAATTATCTTTCAATATTCTTGCATGCTCAGTCAATTGTGAAAGCATTTCACTCTGTTCCCTATCGTATACTAATTTGCTTTGAGGGACCTTGCTTTTTAATAGATCATAAAGATCTTCAATCCTATCCGATAAATATCTGTTTGTTAGAGGCGCCGCTGAAATATCAAATCGAAAACGTTTTATTTCTCTAACAATGGGACACCAAAACTCATCCTGCCCATTTTCACCTAATATTTTTAATAAATCACTAATATTTCTTGTGAACATTTGCAAACCGGGTGAAGAAACTGAATGGACTTCTATCTTTATCTCTGATTGGCAAGAGAAAATGGCGCTTACCTCATCCATATCTGAATGGTTCATGCCTTCACCTCATAAAGCATAAGGTCAACTCCTGAGGGTGGATTTGGAAGGATAGTTCTTGTTTGTTGGCTTAACCTGTATTGAACAAATTCATCGTTTATATCTTTAATAGCTAACTCGAAATTTCGATCGGTTCTATCTAGAATTACTATCCAATTTGATTTTCGGAAAAAAGATCTCCACTTTATAAAGCCAAGTGGATTATCAAATAAGGTAACATAATTTGATATCTTGGACATGGTTTGTGGGCTATACCTGCTACTTGATGACCAAACATAGGAACGATACGTTGCAACAGAGGGTTGGAATTGAGGACCTTTAGCTCTCACCAAATCTTCTAGCCTTCCATCTGCCACTTGATCTCCATAGATATTGAATCCAATGGCTAAATTACATAACTCTTGTTGAATTAAGTTTATTTGTCCTAATATTAAACATTCAAGTTTGGATTCCATTATAAGTCTATTAAGTGATGCTTTGTCTATCAATTTCTCAAGTAACGAGCTGGGCGCAGTAAGATCCCTACCAGTTTGAATCTTTGGGATAGATATTTTTTCATTATTTAGAATTTCAATTTTTCCCGCTGACTCTATGGGTATAGCTCTTTCTAAGCCCTTTTCATACCTTATACAGAAGTATCGTTGCTTTCCAATAGAGCTAGTTCCCATATACTCACCTCTATACTTTTTGTTATTTGTGCGAAATATTACTGGAGTTTTTGTTGGAAGCGATAAAATTTTATCGATATAGCTTTCATCTGTTATTTTTGGTAAACTTAGTCTAGTAATAACTATTCCAGCTGCAATGAGCGATGCAGCAAAAGATCTTACTGGTACAGATATGGCAGTGATCAAATAAGTTTCTTTAGTATCATGGTTCGAAAGGGCAGTCCCAAGCTGTAAATAGAATTTCGCCCAGTCAGGAAAAGCAACCCATTGCGTATCGTGTTTATAAACTAAGGAATCTATCCAAGGTAATATTTCATGATCAATACTACTACTAGAGGTTTTCTCATTTTTCATGGAATAAACATTCCCCATTTGTTTTATTGATGACGAAGATAAACGTTTGAAAGGGAGATCTTCGTATATTTTTCCGATAGGTTCTCAGTAATATTCCTAAGTTATGGAATTGACACAAATACCTTATGCTGGATATACCAGTTGGCTTAGATTATGATATTTCAAGTAGTCACTGCTTAGCTATAAAAAGATACTATTTCAAAATCCATTTTCGGGGAGCAAATTGCATTGGAATACTACTTTTTCTTTGTTCGATCCATTCCGATACTATTTCTCACCCAAATCGCCAGAGCTTTCCCAACTCTAAACCTGGTAAAACTTTATCCTATACGAGCTTATAGATATTTGAGTCTATACATAAAGAATTCAAACCTAGTCCCTCAAGAACTCATCTGTGCCAATCATTACTCATCTCATCTATTGGATTTGATATTTTCACAATTACTATAATTATTATAACATCGTGAAAGAAAAACAATTTGAATCAGAGTGGTTGTTTCGTCTATTATTTTTTTATGAGTTATTGATAGTTTACAAAATACGAATATTATGGTATTATGTAAACTGAAAAGGGAGGATACAACTATGAGCATTGGAGAGCGTATCAAACAAGCTCGGAAAGCGAACAATTTGTCCATGCGAAAACTTGCAGATGAAATTGGAATCAGCGCCATGGCAATCTCAAAATATGAGAGGGATCAAGATATTCCCAGTTCAGGCGTATTACTGCGCCTATCAAAGGCCTTACAGGTCAAGGTGGATTTCTTCTTTCGCCCGAGCACGGTCTCAGTTCAACTTCAAGCATATCGAAAAC
>CAZINM010000074.1:759-3205 GCA_964540605.1 uncultured Candidatus Saccharibacteria bacterium | reverse complement strand
AATAATTTACATGCATTTTGGCCTTATCAGCTACCTGTTGCTGAGTAAGTCCGGTTTTATTACGAACTATTCGAATGTTTTCGCCAAATTGTTTTTGTGAACCCATAAGCTATTAAGTAGCATTATACATATTAACTATTTTAATAACTATATCCAACCTTGTTCCTTTGAATACACCATAAGTGAAATCATACGCGCAAATACTTCATCACATGTTTGGAAGAATGCGTGATTTTGAACATCTAAATTATGTCCAGCGAAATTTCTTAAACAAGTCATAATACGAGCATTAGTTACTTCTAAACTTGCACCATCAGAGATCGCAACCGTAATTTTTGTTGATAATTCATTTAAGTCTGTTGCGTCCGTGAACTGACCTTTTGATGGGTTAAGTTGGCCAACTTTTTGTTGTAATATTTCTCCTAAAGTTTTTCCAACTAGGCAGGTATCTTTTCTCTTCATCTCATCTTCAAACCACAGTGCCAGTTCTGCTAATGACCTAATAATTTCACTTCGAGAAATAACCGTTGTTAATTCACTATCAAGAGACAGAGAAAATGATAATCGGTAAAGTGTCATATAGAAAAGTAGTTTCTTATCAGATTCAAGACTGGTAACAAATTTGGAAAGATCTACTTTTGACAGAGTTTTGTGAAATACACCGATATATCTTGAAACTACGATCTGGAATAAACGTGCTGTAAGTCTATCCTCAAATTGCGTGAATAAAATACTGTTTGCCATATCCTTTTCTGGATCTATATCGATATCTGACAAATGCTGTAAGCATTCCCTGTCATCTTCATAGCCTTTATAAATATTAAATAAACCTTCAATTGTTTTTCCTTGAGCAACTTGAGCAACGCCAGTATTGGCCAATGGAATACCACGATTTACCCTTTTCCCAGTTTCTTTATTAAAGGCTTGGATTTCTTCATCGATTTGTCGCCAATATTCTTCAACTAACGGATAAAGTTGGCGATTTAATAGCCACATACCCATATGCTGAATAGGTGCATACATTGGCTTGTTTTTATCGTCATAGCAGTTTATAACAAATTCTTCCTCTTTCATGCTTTGAAGATGACCTCTCAGCAACACTCGACCAAATTCTGCTAGGTATGCAATATCTCTATGGACTTTATCTACTAAATCAGCACCATTACCCGGAGTTGTTGCTAAAAGATCCTGTTTTTGATCATGTGCGGAGTCCGGTTTAGTGCTTGAGCTATTTAGCTTTGTGACTGTAGTTTTAGCTTCTTCAACAACTTTTGTAATTTCATCCTTTGCTCTATTAAATTCTTCTACTAACTTATCAATCCCGAAAATTAGGGGAACAGTAAACGTAATATCAAAACTACCAAGTATTCCGCTCGGATTGACAATAAAAATATAATCATTTTGTACTGACGAAAGGTTGGGGTAAATACCGTACAAAAAATAGTAGGCTAATACTACAAACGGAATGGGCTCTCTATTGGGAATAAGATTCCTACATCGTTTAGCTATAAATAAAAATTGATCCCTTAATAGATCGGTTTTTCTTAAACTTTCTTTGACCCAGTTTTTATATTGATCATATTTATTGTTAGCAAAACCATCAGCAGGAATTCCAAACCTGTGTCTATATTCATGAACAAGTTCCTGAAATTCAGGATGTCTAACCAAACTATCGAATGCTGTTTTTATGTTGTTTGACATACACGTATTTTAATTCTCCTATCTCTAAAAATTTCTGATTTTTTTGGAAGAATAATTGCTTCTATTATTGAAGACTCAGGTATTTTCTCAGAAAGTGCAAAATCTCTTTTAATATTCTTTATTAAAGTTTGTTTCTGTTTCTCACTGGTGTGATATATCAGATGATTATGATGAGTCGGTCCCCACATTGAGATTTCATAAACCTTAGTAAAATTCCCCTCTTGGGGGCCATCCTCTCTATTAGAGGGTGAGTCTACATCAATGAGGAAAACCCCCTTAATATATTTGTAGTATTTTAGAATAATACTTGGTGCAATGGAATCAAAGCCAAAAGCAGAATATCTAGTATTACTTGGTATAGGAAATTGGTTAGGATATCTTTCAACTTCATCAAATGATGATGGATGAGCAATATCTCCATATGTCGATCTTTGGTCCCAAAATCTTTCAATACTTTCTTTCTCGTCCGGTGTTATGTCTATTAGACCCACTACTTCTGACAATCTCTGCTTAAATTCTCGTTTATTTGACAAGGAATTAATAATTATCTCGATTGATTTGAAGTGATCAAGAGCAATTTTTTCTTGGCTGTCCAGTAAGAAATGTCCAATTGAGGATCTGTATAAATACTTTAATGATCTTTCTAAGATTTCATCATGAAGACTATAAGCATCTTCGAGGAATTCACTAGTAATAGGATTTTCCCAATCACTTTTTTCAGGTCGATCTGGCAAGTACATGTGCC
>CAZINM010000074.1:0-749 GCA_964540605.1 uncultured Candidatus Saccharibacteria bacterium | reverse complement strand
CAAGCTTATATTCGATTTCGGATTCAGCATTATTTTCATCTAGTAAATATATTTTATTTACTTGATAAATATATGGTTCAAAACTTCCTCTATTTCTACCATTAGTAAGCTTGACATCTTCTAGGTTTGCTAGGGATAAAAATCTGGTAATCCTCTCAATAATTTTTATAGCGCCACCCAACGCGGCACTTGGTTTTTCTTCTTCAATATCACAAATAATGACGTACTCCGACTTAACCTTTATTGGATCTACATAACGCAAAGAAGTAACGTAGGTATTGTGATAGTCGGTCATTTCCCCTTTAGAAAAAACACTTTGAATGGGAGAAAAAGATCTTTTACTTTGTTCCTTAAAATCCATCTTTCTGATTTCACAATCAAAGATTTTTCCTTCCTTGAGAACCTGGCCGTGTATAAGTGCGTATATTCTATATTTGTTTATCATATTAAAGTAAATTATATCAATATATTGATAGTTATCATTACAAAAACACCTCTGGATCCACCGGAATCCCAAATACTCTCACCTCAAAATGTAAATGTGGACCAGTTGACCAGCCCGTACTTCCCATAGCTCCTATAGTATCCCCAATATGCACACCTTGACCTTTGTATACGTAGATTCGGTCTAGGTGAGCATAAACAGAGGTTATATTGTCTCCATGATCGATAATTACATGTTTTCCATATCCCAAAAATGTTTCCCCGGCATATATGACTGTTCCATCCATAAATGGCGTAATTGGATC
>CAZINM010000073.1:0-3283 GCA_964540605.1 uncultured Candidatus Saccharibacteria bacterium | reverse complement strand
GTTCTGAAACTAGAAGCTCTACTATTTCATAAGCATCTTTTCGTGTTAATGATCTAAATATAACAATATCATCAAGCCTGTTTAGAAGTTCTGGTCTAACTTTGTTCTTTAACTCACGAGTCAACTCCTCTTTCATTGAATCGTATGCGGATTCGATCTCATCATCTGATCGAGAATCTACATCAGGATTGGCTGTAAAGCCTAAGATCTTATCTCTTCTGATCTCTTCCGCACCAATATTTGAGGTTAAAATTATTACCGTGTTCTTGAAATTTACTTTTCTTCCCTTTCCATCAGTTAAGTGTCCGTACTCCATAATTTGCAGAAGGATGTTTAGAACATCAGGATGAGCTTTCTCTATCTCATCAAACAAAATGACTGAATGAGGTTTATTTCTAATTTTTTCTGTTAACTGGCCACCTTCTCTATAGCCTACATAACCTGGTGGAGAGCCAATTAATTTAGAAACGCTATGCATCTCCATCATTTCACTCATATCGATCTGAATTAGGCGATCTTCATCTCCAAAAAGAAGTTTTGTAAGAACTTTTGCCAGCTCAGTTTTACCTACCCCAGTTGGACCCAAAAATAAGAGAGAGGCCCAAGGTCTGCCCTCATCAGCAATTCCAGTTCTAGCTCGTTTTATTGATGAGGCAACACTATTTACAGCTTCTTGTTGACCAATAACACCCTCAGATAGGAACTTCTCAAGATCTTTTAATAACGCTGTTTCTTTATTATCAATTGTACTTATTGGAATTCCTGTCCATTTTGAAACCACTTCTTGAATAGTTTCAACATCTACTTTATATTTTTGCGTATTCTTACTCCTGCTTCGCTTTCTTTCGATCTGATTCATTTTGTCTTTGCTATCTGCCTCGATCTTCTGCCACATCTTTGCATCTTCCATTTTACCTTCAATAACGGCTTTCTCCTTGTTTTTAACTGCATTAATATAATCGCTCATAAATTCTGCGACATCTTTATATTTCACTTCTAACTGTAGTCTCCTTGATGCAGCAGCCTCATCTAACAGATCAATCGCTTTATCTGGCAAAAATCTATCACTTACATATCTATCAGATAGTTTTGCAGCATAATAGATAGCTTCATCACTGATATTCACATTGTGATGTTTTTCTAAAAGCGGTTCTACCCTTTTTAATATCTCAATTGTTTCCTCAAGGCTTGGTTCATCAATTATGATTGGCTGAAATCTTCTGACCAGAGCGTTATCCTCCTCAAAATATCTTGTGTATTCAGTTGTTGTTGTTGCACCAATAACTCGGAAATCATCTCGTAATAATGCTGGTTTAAGTATTGCAGCGATATCCATTCCACCACCCATCATTCCAGCACTCAATATATTATGGATCTCATCTATAAAAAGGATCGTGTTCTCAGATTCGATCACCTCATTGATTATTGAGATCATCTTCTCTTCAACATCACCTCTTAATTTGCTTCCTGCGATTATTGCACTTAGATCAAGCGAAATTATATGCATATTAAGCAGAGAGTTCGGAACTGTTCCGGCTGCTATCAGCTGAGCAAGACCTTCTACGATAGCCGTTTTACCGACACCTGGATTACCAACGATCATCGGATTATTTTTACTTCTTCGGCTCAAGACATTAATAACTTGATCAAGTTCATCATCACGACCAACGAGAGGATCTAGCTTTCCCTCCATTGCAGCTTGAACTAGATCCTTACCTAACATACTTAATTGGCTTTCGTTCATTTCATCAGGCTGTTTAGTATCAGGTTTTGCAAGTATTCCAAGTGGATATGTTGCAAAATTCACCAGATTGTCTTGAAAAACTTTTATATTCAAGCCGATCTTTGCAAGGTCCTTTGTGACCTGAAGTTTTCTCTGCTCAAATATCGATAGTAATAGATGCTCTGTACCAACATAAACATGAGAGTGCTTACTTGCTATCGAATAGGCTATTCGGAGGGTATCTTTTGTCTCTTTTGACAATTTGACCTCTTTCTTGTCATTAAATTTCTCTGGTTTAGGAGAGAAACTTTTTGATTTTATAAATGTATTGAATAACCTTGAGATATCAACCCCCATAGAAACCATTGTGCGATAAGCAAGAGAATCTTCATTCAAAAGGATTCCTAACAATAAATGTAAAGGTGTAACTTCTATCGAGAAAAGCTCATTCGCAATAAATTGAGCATACCTCAAAGATATCCTTGCGTTATTACTCAGTTTTTCAAAATTTTTGTCATCTTTTCCGTTCCTAGCCATTAATACCCCTTATAACATAAAATAATTAAATCTATATTAAAGAAGGCAGAACTTTTAAAAAGCCCTGCCTTCGATCAATCTCATATTGCAGGGATTACTGAACCTCCTCAGCTAATACCTTGTCGATCTCCTCAGAAATATCTTTATCAGATAACTCCTCTTCAGATTTATCTTCCCCTTCATCTTTCTTAGGTTTTGATTCTGAATTCCATTTTAGACTCAATCCCAAATGTCTTTCAGTAGAAGAAATTGATAATATCTTCACTTTCACATCATCACCCTCAGATACGATATCTCGAGGATCCTTAACAAGTTTATCTGACATCTCTGAGATGTGGACCAAACCGTTCAAGCCATTATCTATCCTTACAAATGCACCGAAATCAACAACTTTTTGAACCTTACCCTCGACAACATCTCCAACTTTATATTTTGCTATCACTTCAGACCAAGGATCTGTTTGTAATCTCTTAACACTGTAAGCTACCCTTTTACCACCATCAGAGATACCAATAATCATAACTTTAACCTTATCTCCGACAGCATAAAGAGTACCAATATTTTCAACTTTATCCCATGAAAGCTCAGAAAGATGTACTAAACCCTCAAGACCTTGAGCATTCACAAAGATACCGTAAGGAGTAATACCACTAACTTCTCCTTCAAGTACAGCTCCTTCCCTTGTTGTTCTTAAAGTCTTTTCTCTTTGAACAAGATCTCTCTCTTGTGTAACAGATTTTTCAGAAAGAATTATTCTATTCTTCTCACGATCAAGCTCAATAATTCTTGTTCTGATCTTTTCACCAACTAAAGAAGTCAATTTCTTTTGAACTCTAGCTGAGATATCTTTCCCAACCTGTCTTACACCACTTGAAAATACTCTCTTTGCATCTAATTGTGATGTAGGAATAAAACCTCTAATACCACCAGAGATCTCAACAATAACACCACCGTTATTTGATTCAACAACAACTGCTTCAACAACTTCATCCTCTTTTTTAGCTTTCTCAAGATCAAGCCAAA
>CAZINM010000072.1:0-3307 GCA_964540605.1 uncultured Candidatus Saccharibacteria bacterium | reverse complement strand
GAGATCACCCTCTGATAGGTCGAAGTACGCAAATACTAATAACATTCGCTCTTTGTTAACAATAGAGCTTTCTTTCACTGATGAAACAAATCCTCTGTCCTTGTATCCATAAGTTGATTTTACTTGTACATATACTACATCTAGTTTTCCGCGTCTCTTAACCACAATATCAATTCCTTCATCATCGCTAATTGGCCGATAACACGATAATCCCTCGTCTCCATAAAGTGTTATTAATTCGGCTACTCTAGCTTCAGCAATGTCCCCTTTTTGTTTTGTAGATAAATTTTGATTAACTGAGTGTTTTACAATCATTGCTTTGGCTGAGATAGTTTTTGTTTGTGTGACTCTTTGTCTAAGAACATAATAGCCTGGATCAGATCTTTCAAATATTGAACTTTCGCCTTTGTTTTTTATATCCATAGCCAGCTGAGCGTTCATGGTAGCCCAAGGTGTTTGGCCTTCAGATTCAATCAAACCTTCTTCAATTGCTCTCTTTGTTATCTCTTTGTAGTGAAGAGCTTTATCACTTTTTTCTAATATTATTCTTGCTGCATCTTTAAATGATTTCATATTAGTCGGTTACGCAAATTTGGCCGTTCATTAACATTGGTAATAACCAATCTCTTAGGAATATCAAATTATTACATTCCTTTGTATTTGTTATTAACTTTTGTCTAAGAGGTGTGATCAAATTTGAATATTTTTTAAGAAGATTTTCACCAGGGTAAATAATATTTACGTTGTTTAGATTTTCTTGATTTATTTTTTTTTGAACAGATCCTGTAGTTATTTGGACAGCTGGAATTGTCTTTAAACTCTGATATAAGTACTCATTATTGTATGGGTCTTTTGCTTGAATTACATGAGCGTGATTATTTACCCATGTTTTCCCCCATATGTATTGGGTAATAATATGGCCATTATCGTCTTCAATAGATCCATCTTCTGCAACTAATAAATATTCTCCATCAAAAATATACTTATTAATATGATCCATGATACTTGTTGCACCAAAGTATGGATATTCCCCCTGTATCTTCTCCCTTTGTCTATTGGAAAGGGGTATTCTTTCAGAGTCATAGTTATTAGAGAATTCACTTAAAAGCATGATACGCCATCCACTGGGTATATTTCTTTGTATTTCATCGTTCCAAACCATTTGACCACCGCCAGACTTATAGGGATTCCCACTTTTATCGGGAAAGTCAAACTGTAGAAACCAATAAGAGTAGAGGGTTTTAATTACTTCCTCAAGGTCGCTATTAATCCTATTGTTAAGTTCTATTTTATAATTTATTAAGTTCAATAGTGCAGCAATGCGTTTCTGGTTTTGAATTTCCGGTAACCATACCGTGCAATCTTTAATTTTTTCTGGTGAAGTATGTCTTATCTTTGTTTGTTGAGCAGCAGCTCCCAACTGCTTCTTAACTATTGGCGAAGATATTAAATAGTAAGCAAAAAATTTATTTAGGACGTCCTCCTTTGGAATAACTAATCCGATGTCACCACTTTGTATATAAGTATTGTCCTCTGGTATCATGGCAGTTTCTCCTAAAAGGCCAGCTACCTGTTCAGTGAGGGGTGTGATAATGTCTCCCTTCTTTAGGATACAATCAGCCCTCACTTCACCTTTGAAAAATATATCAGTCTTTGAAGTGTTTTCCTTAAAGCCACCCCCAGGATAGTTAAAATTTCCTAGTGTTAAACGAATTCTGTTACCTTGCTCTGAATAATATTTACTGGATAGAGATACGCCTCTTTTAACGTCTAATATTTCCCCTAGTTTGACTTTAATCATATTTTATCTTTGATAATTTATCTTTTATTTTATTTTCTAGGTCTCTTGATATATCAAAGAGACTATTTAGATTTGTTGTATATTTGTTGATTTTATTTATAAATTCTTTTTCGGTAATGTCTATGTATTCAATTTTAATCGGGAAATATTGTCCGGCACTAAAGGAGTATTTCTTCTTTTTTACTTCTTCAAAGGTTGGATTAATAACAAAATCATCAATGACCATATCTTCATTGAAGGTTTCGATTATTTGTTTCTCTTCGGAAGCAGATAGAACTGTTTTTTGATTTTTCCCTTCTTTAATAGTCCTTCCTAATTTAGAAGCATCCATTAGTAAAACTCTATCTCTTGTGTTTTCCTTATCTATAAACATGACTGAAACATTTGTTCCAGTGGTGGCAAATATATTACTTGGCATGGAAACAACACCTCGTAACATGTGGTTATCAATTAGCTTAGTACGAATCTTTTTTTCAATACCACTTTGTGCGGTTAAAAACCCCGTAGGAACAACAACTGCTGCTTTTCCTTTGTCTGACAACGAATACATAATGTGCTGAATAAAAAGTAGATATATCGACATACTGTCTTTTTTCTTTTTTGGAATATTTGGTATTCCAGCGAAGAATCTGTTGTGATTAGATTTTGTGTCTAAGTCGTCTCTAAAGTCGCTAAAGTCAAGCTTGAAAGGTGGATTAGATACGATAAAATCGAACTTTTTTAACTCTTCTCCTTCTTTATGATAAGGTCTTAATAAAGTATTTCCCTGAATAACATTTTGAATAGAGTGGACTAGATTATTCAATATTAGATTTAGTCGTAACATTCCAGAAGATTTCTGAGATATGTCTTGCGAGAATATAGAACATTTATCTTCTCCTATTGCATGTGCCAAACTCATTAATAGTGTACCCGAACCTGCAGCTGGATCGTAACAAGTGACATTGCTGGCTGGCTTATTTACTAATATGGAAGCCATTATTTTTGCTACAGCGTGTGGAGTGTAATATTCTGCATATTTACCACCACCATCCTTGTTATAGTCTTTTATAAGATATTCGAATATGGTTGCGAAAAAGTCGTATTTTTGTTCAAAAATATCTTCAAAACTAAAGCCTATTAATTGGTTGATAAGTGCCCTGCAAAAGTCGTCTCTTCTAGAACTATCAGTAATAAATTGACTGATTTCATCAAAAAGCTTTATTGAAGCCCCAGTACCGGTTTTAACAGAAAATATTTCATTATTAAAAATTGCAATATCTCTTAATGTGTCGTCAAATAATTTCGCAAACTCTTCTTGGTTTTGTCTATTGTGTAGGTTTGATAGGTAATGTTCTCTTTTTAATTTGGCACTATCGGGATTCATTTTTAACAGAAGCATTTCATATTCGTTATCAGAGTATTTTGAAATTTCTTGCTCCCAATTCTTTGAATTATTCAGTTTGGGATCAAGTTGCTTCACTTCGTAGCCAAACTTATCATTCATAAACTTATATAGAAACACCT
>CAZINM010000071.1:0-3556 GCA_964540605.1 uncultured Candidatus Saccharibacteria bacterium | reverse complement strand
GCCTACAGTTTGATCGAGAGAAATTGAAAATCCACAGGTTTTTGCTGGTGATCCGGGTTACACACTGGGTGCCATACAGTTTTTAGATAAGCCCGTACAAACAGCGGTGCTGCTGGCTCAAATTAATAACATGCTTTCTAAACGTCGCGGCGAGAGTGCGTATGTTGTAGGTGATCAATGCTTCAGCCTGGATCAACTTAGGCTGACCAATGGGGCCCAAGCCGTCGATCTTACCAATAGGGAAGTCAAGATAATGCACGTTTTATTTGAACATGTTGGTGCGACTGTACCCCGAAGCATACTGCTCAAACACATTTGGGGGCATGATGATCCCCGTACTGATAAACTCCTCGATAACATCATCTATCAATTGCGATCCAAGTTGGCTGTTTTTCCAATGTTGACCATTCGTAATAACTATGGAAGTGGGTATTTGTTGATTATCAACGACAAATCAGAATAACCCCGATCAAAAGCAAGCTTATATCCTACATATTGCCGTCCAGGGGCGAATAACTAACAATCTTTATCCAAAGCTTGTTAACCTGCGAGTCGTTGCTTAAATAACAAAGAGGCCCTCTGTCTACCCGCTGCTCTCATAAAGTAAAAGATCGTGATAGCCCTCTTATTTATGATGAGGCTTCTTATGCATCAATATTATATTTTCATAATAATTAATAAGTTAGTTGTTATTTGAGTGTTATAATCGTAGGTGCGATAAAAATAACTGTATGGTGGTTTGAGACTGAAATCTCTTTAAAGTCTCTTTTTTACAAAGATAAACCAGTAGTAATTTTGCAGTAATGTAATGGGGCTCTATATTTGCGGAGTCTATATTATTGATAATTGACATGAAATACACGAATATCTTTGTCAGTTGTACGCTTTGAATCTTTTAAGATTAATAAGTAGTCAGAGTATTAACATTAGAAAATTGAAATTATGAAAGAAAAATGCAGTTTCCGAAAGTTGTTTTTTGTAGGCTCAATTATGGTAATGACAATTACAGCCTCTATTAACTATGGAGTATCATTAAAAGGTGGAAAGAATCTAACGCTGAGTTTATTAGAGAATATTGAAGCTTTGGCAGGAGAAACCGTGAGTGGACATATTGTGTGCACGGGAGACGGTGGACTTTATTGTTATTTGACAAATAAAAGCGAGTATAAAGAAATTACAATAACGCAATAAGATGAAAAAGAAATTGCTTGGAATACTATCTTTCCTTTCAATTACAGCCGTTGCCTCTTTTAATTTGAATCTGAACACAAATAATGGTTCCGATGCATCGGTTGTGTTTGATAATATTGAGGCATTAGCTGATGAAACCGTTCGCGGTATGGTAGAGTGCCACGGGGATGGTCAGTTGTTTTGCTATGTAACCAATACCTGTGATTATAAAGAGATACTGATATATCAGTAAAATGTTGAATAAATATATCAACCTCTTGAGATTATCCGAATGTGATATCTCAATGAGGTTGTTTTGAAAAGATATAATTATTTATGCTGAATCTTCTGAGGTCTTAATTAAGATGTTGAGAATATGAAAAAGTTTTTTTTTAGTGGATATGTAGTATTGATCTGCGTTGTATTTCTCTCTTGTAATACATCATTGAAGGATAAACATAGTGTCCCATTCGTAGAGCTGTTTTCAAATGATGTTAAATTGAATGAAGATAGTGTATTGCTTAAATATCCCTATAGAATTGTGAAGGAGGACTCTTTACTGTTGATATGGGATCTGCATGGAAATGAGCATTTTTTTCATGCATTTAATTTGATTAAAAGTAAAACAGAATACCTGTTTTCTTTTGGTACGATAGGCCAAGGTCCAGAGGAGCTCATAGCGTGTGGCGGTATGGATATTCAAGATGGATTGCTATCAGTCGTTGAGACAAATAAGTCGATATTATATACGTATCCAATTGAAAATTTAAAAAGGAAAATTACAAAGCCAAATAGGATATTAGAATTGCCTAAAGAACTTATTCCGATAGTTAAATTCACAGATAGGGGCAAGGATGGGGAAATTGTGCTAGATTCAAAAGGTGAATACCGCTTTATATTACTCAATGACAAAGGAGAAATAGAATCTAAATTGTATAATATACCAAATGAGGAGAATAAGGATTTAGCAAATCCCATACTTCAGCAACTTTGGATAAGCTGTTTGGATTTCAATCCAAAAAATAATGTCCTCGTAATTGCTACGGTTATGGGTGATGTGATTGAAATATATAATTTAAAAAACAATAAAAAAAATATTGTCATTGGTGAGCAGGGTGAGCCTAATATTAAACGTGACGGGAGAAATTTGATCATAAGAGCTGCTTATGGATACCAAGATGTTATTGTTGGTGATACAGAAATCTATGCTCTTTACTCAAAAATAACTCATGAAGAAATAGATGAGGCGACCAAAAATGGTTTATCAACACCCAGTGGTGGAAATCTTATTAATGTGTTGGATTTTAATGGGAACATCAAGAAGGTGTTTGTTCTAGATAGGTTTATAAATGGTTTTGATATAGATTTTAATGAGAATACAATTTATGGAGTAACATCTAACTCTAATACACAGTTATGTGTTTTTAAGATGTAATCGAATTCCATTTTTCGGACAACATCATAATTTGGTAACTGCTGTGGAATATCAGGAAGTTATAGCTTTTATTAGCGATGCATTCTTTGCAATTTAACACTATGGTTTAAGCTACCACTTTTTAGAACATTATGATAATAGACCTTGAGGTGGAGAAAACGGACCATGCTGACCCCTCTAACGGCACCCGAAAGGTCAGTCCAAAAGTTGTTTTTTGTTAGCATATAACATGACAATACGGCGGATACTGACCCCCTCACGTGGACAGAAAACCGGGGTTTTAAACCTTTCTTTTGCCTTTCTTTTGGCGAGAAACAATCCTCAAAGTCGTATCTATAAGATACAGAGGATATTTCGGAGCATATTGACCCCCATTTTCTTCCATGAACCGGCAGGTTTTGATTCCTTTGTCACCGATAACCCAAAAACAGGTGTAAGCATTCGGTGAACCCCGTCTTGTTTCACTTATAAAGATGCTCATTTTTTCAGAGTCTCTCCTAAATGTTCAGAGATTTTTGAGAGTTTTCAAACCGTTTTTCAGAGGAAGCTCTGTGTAAAAAACGGAGCATGCCCACCCAGTGGTGTCAACGACAAATCAGAATAACCCCGATCAAAAGCAAGCTTATACCTAGGATTTTTCGTTTGGTTATGGCTTCTTTGAGATGACGAGCAGAGATGAAAAGCGTCCAGACATAGGTTAGTGACATTAATCCTGGATTCCCGCATTAACATAACGAGGCCACGGCATCCGGTGAAGGTACATCCATATCCTTGAACAGCTGCCTCTGCTTTTGCAAAACCTCTCCAATAAACAGGCTCTTGCCCGGTTCCGAAAAGCATTCGATCAGGTCAACTTCGTCCAGTAGTCCCTGAAGGGTGTATTGCTTGAAGAGATCTTTATCGCCCATTTGCTTTTTTATGTAAGAGAGAAAGATCAATGCCACAAACTCG
>CAZINM010000070.1:0-3712 GCA_964540605.1 uncultured Candidatus Saccharibacteria bacterium | reverse complement strand
TTAATCCTTGAGAGATCATAGCAAGACGATCTAACCCACCGCCAAAATCAACATTGTGCCCATCTAACTTTGTGTAGGTACCATCTTTTTTAAGATATTCCATAAAAACATTATTTCCTAGTTCAACATATTTTCCACAATCACAATCTACGCCACAATTTTCTGAGCATTTATCCTTTCCAGTATCATAAAATATTTCTGAACATGGACCACAAGGTCCACCTTCAGGTAATTCCCACCAATTATGTTTTTTCCCGAGTGGCTGGATCCTTTCACCCACACCAACTTTTGCGTCTATACCAAAGTCATGAAATATCTTCTCCCAAACTTCAAGTGAAGGATCATCTTTTGGAGCATTTTCATCACCCTCGAATATTGACACATATATTTGTGAAATATCATAACCGAGTTCTTCGAGAAAGAAGTGTAAAGTTAAATTTATTGCAGTTTCTTTGAAATAATCATTTAGCGACCAATTACCCAACATCTCGAAAGTTGTACAGTGAGTGTTATCTCCTACTGAATCAATATCTATTGTTCTAAGACATCTTTGCGAATTGGTGATCCTGGTTCCTGATGGATGTTTCTCGCCAAGTAAAAATGGGACTAGCGGGAACATACCTGCATTTACAAATAAAACAGTAGGGTCGTTCTCAGGAACAAGAGGTGAGGATGGAATCTCCTCATGACCATTCTTCTTCATGAATTCAATGTATTTCTTTCTTATCTCGTTATAAGTAAAACCTTTCATTTTATTGATCATAAAACTTAAATAAAAAAGCCTCTTCCTTAGCGATCAATTTTTTGATCTCCAAGGACGAGGCTTTAGCCACGTGTTACCACCTTGATTCCCGGAACTGATCACTCAGAACCGGCTCATCTACTGTCTGACAACAGCAAGACCTTTCATCATATCTAGGTCGGGATCATGGTTGTTGATTCCCATATTACTCACAGTTGGCCGTTTATCAATTTGAATAAACTTTTACTGATCAATGTAAATGATATGAAAGATTTTAATTAATAGTGGTATATAAGTCAATTGTTTCAGTTACTCTTTGGAGGAATTATTACTCTCGGCTTCCAAACTTCACCTGTTTGATTTGGTGCTGTCGGAGATAGGACTGGTGGTGTTTTGAAAGCTTCTTTTTTGGTTACACTTGATTCAGGTGTAGTAGATTGTGGAGCTTTTTCTTCACTATTTACAGGTGATTTCGCAACAAAAGTAGGTTGTGGTATAACAGCTTTATTATCAGGAACGATCTTGTTAGGGTCAGTTAAAGGTTTGAGATCTTTTTCATTCTCTTTAACTGTATCCACATTTTGTACGGAAGTATCAGGTCTTGATCGTGTATCTTCTGATATATGTTTATTTAGGCTTTCGGCTAATTCGTTCAATCCTTTCGGTAACATATCTAATGGGTGCTGGAATTGATCCACTTGTTTACTTTCTGAATCAGGTTCATCATTATTAACGGTTTCTTTCTTCTGCTCTATACTTTTTTGTTGTTCGGAACTTTTCTGCTTTTCAATTACTGGATTTTGAGTCAAAGTTTGAAACTTAGGTTTTTTAACGATTCCTCCTGTAATAGTATTGTATTCATCTGCATCCGAAGGACTATTTGTACTTGGAACTACCGGAGGAACAAGAGCGACTTTTGGCTTATATGATTCCTGTTTTGGTTTACTTTTTTCGATCTTTGCTGGAGTAGATGTGATTGTATCATCAACAATAGGTTTTGTATCTTTGAACCTATTCGCAGAAGACCATGAAGAAGGTGGTAGGGGTGGTGGGGTATGATATACAGAATCATTTTCATAGGAACTACTATCATTATCATTATTTCTCCATACAAGATATATCACCCATGGAACAACTATTGCCAATATTATCAAGCCTAGCCCGATTATAATGATCCACATTGTCCTCTTAGATATTTTGAAACCAAATATCTCTACAGAATCGTCATCATCTTCTGGTTCTTCAATTGTGAATGTCCACTGTCTTGTACCAATTCCTCCTTCACTATCAGCGAATGACACATCAACTTTATGCTCACCAATTTCTTGATCACTCGAAGGATTGTAGATCAGAGTCATTTCTGAGATCGTTATTTCACTCAGTTCGATCTGTTCTGTTAGATCAACCCCATCAAGCTTAAATGTAATTGTTTCTTTTACAATACCTGCATCCGTTCCAGCTACCATCGTTGCAGAAATTATCTGCTTTAGATCAGAGACTATAGATTTGTCTGCAGGGGTGACATTAACAATCTGAGGATCTTGTAAAACGACACCATCATCAGGTTCGTCGTCTGTTGGTTCATCATCACCTGGATCAGGTACGACAATAGGAGGTTCATCTTTTTTCACAATCGAGAATAGACCTGAAGTACCAGAGCCAATAGCTGGAGGAGTTTGATTATCTTGAGCTTGTACTATCAATCTGTATTGACCTGGATTCATACTCCCAGTATCAATTACATAACTGTTAGATTTATAAGATATATTATTATCTATTGTGACCCAAGTTTCTGCTTTACCTGGGTTAGTTGTATAAAAAAGCTTGTAACCAATTATCTGATTTTGATCTGTAGCGTTCCATTGAGCTACCAAACTTTCACCTTGTTTTACAGTCGTTCCTTCGGTTGGTTTTACTACACTTACAACCGGAGTATCGTTCTCTTTAGGATCGACACTAATTACCCATGATTGAGATCTTAAATGCTGATTATAACCATCATGTATAAAAACATTCGCTAAATAACTTGCGGGTTCATCTGTAACACCCTCAAATACTAATTGTAAATTTCCTCCATCACCCGGTTTAACAATTGACATAGTTAACCAATCTGCTCTTGGAGTGAAGCTATAGGAGTATTCAATATCATCACCATCTGAATCTAGTGCAGTCAATTCATATCTATAAGAATCTCCAACAACTAGAGAATTACTTGGTTCAGCTGCAGTTTGAGGATCGGAAGTGAACTTTGGTGCATCATTTAGAGCTAATACTATCATTGTATTATCGATAGAATCAGTAAGTTGACAGGTATATGTACTTACATCTGTAGTCATGAAGCCGGACAAACTGACAGGGCCTGTTTGAGTAGTTGTGAATGTAGTTCTTTCGGCTATATAACTTTCGTACTGATCATAAACTTGATCAAAAATTGTTGATCCCTCACTAGTTGTAACTTTTATACTTTGTATTGTTTCACCTTCAGGTGGAAAAGCTACCATCTCAACACTTACTACAGCGCCAGCTTGAACTGTCTGGGAGTTAATAAAAGGAAAGCTGATAGCACAGTAACTGTCCATCAGTTGATCAGCAGAACTTCTCGTATCAGTAGTTTCTGTCGAGATCAATGCAAACATTACCATCGGTACGGATATCAATACAAACAAAGATGACAATAATGTCATCTTGAATCTTTTAGAGCGACTAAGTCTTTTCATTATTATCTAAATATACACCACCTAATGAATAGGTATCAACTGGAAACTACTGATTTAAAGTTGCGAGTTTTGCATTTATAGCTTCTTCTGCATCTTTGAGGGCAGTTCTTGGCTCAACATTGTTTACAACAACATCATTAATTGCTGTTCTAAGTTGCCCTTCGATATATGTTTGTTCCCCAATCTTCCAAGCTTTCATATCTGGAGCCATCTCAATTATGCTCCCAATATAGGCATTATTTGTTAGCTCAGA
>CAZINM010000069.1:0-3725 GCA_964540605.1 uncultured Candidatus Saccharibacteria bacterium | reverse complement strand
CAAGGTAGACTTATAACCAAAAATGGTTTAGGGAATTGCACTGATGGAGTTCAACCAATATCCATTTCAATAGAAACAAAAATGACCATGAAGGTCATTTTTATTTCTATTGGAGCGGGAGACGAGGGTCGAACTCGCAACCTTCTCCTTGGAAGGGAGACATTCTAGCCAATTGAACTACTCCCGCACTTTTACACTTCTATATAATACAGATCGCTAAAGAAATTTTCTATAACGTTATTCTTTTCTATTAACAAAATCTTTAGTAGATTTGTTATTACTTTACTTATCTTTTACTTCTGTCTTGGTTGTATCTTCTACAACAGCATCTTCAGTTTTTGTTTCTGATGGAACTTTAGCTGTTTCAGTCTCTTGAACTGTAACGACCTCTTCAACTTGAGTATCATCTACTTCTGCCTCTTTAACAACTTCTTCTTTTTCTACTACAGGCAGATCAACAAACTCAGATCTTGCAACCTTAAGAGCTCTCTTTCCGACTCTTCCTCTCATATAGTAAAGCTTTGATTTCCTTACTTTACCTCTTTTAATAACTTCAATCTTCTCTAACATTTTCGAATGTAATGGAACTATCCTTTCTACACCTATACCTGAAGACATCTTTCTAACAGTAATTGATGCACTATAACCTGAACTCTTCATTGCGATCACAATACCTTCAAAAACCTGGATCCTTGATTTATCGCCTTCAGTGATTCTCAAGCTCAATTTTACAGTATCTCCAATTTGGATGTCTGGGAGATCCTTCATTGAATCTTTATGTATCTCATTCAATATTTCAGTGTTCATTTTTGTATTTCGTAAATTTTATCTATCTTTTGTATTGAAACTGTACGGATTATAGAATAATTTGCTGAAATATGCCACAATGTTTATTAATATTGTACTGAGTAAATTCAAATATGCCCAATCCCGTTAATCCTAATAATAAAGTGTTATTGATAGTCCTAGATGGCTTAGGTGCAGCACCTTATGATAAAGGTAATGCAGTCGCACTAGCTCAGCCAGATAATTTGATCAAATTATGGGATTCTTATCCTCATACATACCTCCAAGCATCTGGAGAAGCTGTCGGATTACCTGCAGGAGTTTATGGAAATAGTGAAGTTGGACACATGAATTTAGGTGTTGGAAAGATCGTTCTACAAAACCTTCCAAAGATAAATAAGGCTATTGAAATGGGTGCTTATTTTGCTAACACAACGCTGAATTATGCCTTACAGATGGCACAAAATCAGAAGTCAAATGTCCATCTATTCTCTTGTTTTAGTGATGGAGGTGTACATTCACATATTGATCACTTGATCGCTACAATGCGATTTTTCAGTAAAAATTCGTTAAAAGGTAATTTATATCTACATTGTTTTACCGACGGTAGAGACACGGAGCCGAAGATCGCCACCTCTTTTTTTGAAAGAATTGAAAATGAAATAAAATCATTGCAAATAGGCCATTTTGCTACTATTTGCGGAAGAGCTTTTGCAATGGATCGTAATCAAAAATGGGAAAGGACAAAACTTGCTTATGATCTTATTACAGAGGGTAAAGGTGATGTATTCAATGGTTGGAGAGATGCGATAAATAATGCCTATATTAAAGGTGAAACAGATGAGTACATATCACCATGTATCATAAAACATAATGGAGAGCTACCAATTGTCAAAGAGAACGATGTTGTTATTTTTTTAAACTATCGTGCTGACAGAGCAATGCAACTTACTGATGCCTTTGTTACGCCAGATTTCAAGGGTTTTCAAACTAAACAATTCAAAAATCTCTTATTCATTGGAATGGTGCCATTTAGGAAGAATTTTCCTCAATATGTCATCTTTCCGAAAGAATATACAACACTTTCTTTGGGTAGATTGCTTGCAGATGCTGGTAAAAGACAGTTAAGGATAGCCGAATCTGAGAAATTCCCTCATGTAACATACTTTTTCAATGGTGGTTTACCTATTAAATTCAATGCTGAAGATAGAATTGAGCTTCCTTCTCCTAATGTAGCTACATATGATCTAAAGCCAGAAATGGCATCTATGGAGATCTTAAATGTACTTAAGCAGAAATTTAATCAAAATATGTATGATTTCATATTATTGAACCTTGCCAATCCTGATATGGTTGGCCACACAGGAAATCTAGAGGCATGTATCCAAGCAGTAAAAGTTGTTGATCATATTGTTGGTCAATTGACAAATCATTTTTTATCCCTTGGGGGCACTGTTATTATTACATCTGATCATGGGAATGCTGAAGAAGTAATAAAACCTGGTACTGATCAAATAGATACTGAGCATTCAAAAAATCCTGTTCCATTAATGATCATTAATAAGTTCCTACCTAAAGTTAATATGAAATATGGTAAATTAGCTGATGTAACACCGACAATTTTAGGTTTGATGCACATAAACAAACCCGATGATATGATTGGGGTTGATCTTCTTAATTCATAATGAAAACAAGCTTTTTACAGATATTTCCACAATTAACATATGAATACTTATTATAACAACATATTTACATCAATTTATTAACTTTTATTAAATATATTTCATATTTTTTTAATCTGGTATACTCGTACTTATGCTAATAAAATTTTGTTAATTATAAATGGACGGAATATATACAAAATTATTCGATTTTGCCGTAGAGATAATCACAAACCTTGGTTATTTTGGAATATATTTAGGAATGATTATTGATTCTACCGGTTTCCCAATTCCTTCTCAGGCTGTAATGGGTTTTGCTGGTTATCTTGTATATAAAGGTACTTTTAACATATGGTTTGCTTCTTTAGCCGGTGCATTAGGAAATGTAACAGGAGGGACTGTAATATATTTCCTTTCTAAAAGATTTGGACGAAGTTTTGTTAAAAAGTTCGGTAAATATATAAAATTTACTGAAAAAGACATGAATGATGCAGATAATTGGTTCAGTAAATGGGGTGATGAATTAGTCTTTTTTGCTCAATTAGTACCTGGTCTCAGAACAGTTATTAGCGTTCCAGCTGGTATTTGGAAGGTAAAAATGTATAAATTCCTTCCATATCTATTTGGCGGATGTTATGTTTATTCCTTTATAATGGCATTCTTAGGTTACAAGTTCGGTTCGAATTGGGAAAAAATAGGCTATTATATGGATACATTTGAAAATATCACTTATTTGATACTTTTTCTTATAATTTCATACTTTGTTTATAGGTATGTAAAGAAGAAAAAGAAAGAAGAAAAGGCTTAATAACAACATTTCATTATTTATTCCCATTGAATATTAACCCATAGTATGCTATAATATTCTTAGTTATCCATGTTAATTTCACTTATTTCACTAAATGACTTTGTCTTTAAACACAAAAAAATATATCTTGATATTTACCCTTGTAGTAATTGTAATGGGTTATACTATTCAGTTGATCCCAGATCAGGTTGAAGCGGAAGTTATTAGCACTTCAATACTTTCTGATTACTCAGTTGCTACAGAAGCATATAGTCCAAATGTCATAATTCCTCAGACATATACGATATCATTTGATAGTAATGATCTAAGTATTGATTCAAAAATGAAGGATATTTCGATCAACAAGGAACAGGTAAGAAAAATTCAAGAGTATCTTTCTAAAAGAGGTGCACCATTGGCAGAATATGCAAGAACATTTGTTGAAGTTGCAAATAGATATGGTTTACCTTACAACTTAATGCCAGCTATTT
>CAZINM010000068.1:0-3884 GCA_964540605.1 uncultured Candidatus Saccharibacteria bacterium | reverse complement strand
GATGATCTTTTTGAAGTATCTGTGGAGTTTCATATACGATCGAGGAATCAGTAAGCATCGCGTTAGCTTCATTTGTAAAAAAGAATAAACCAAAGAAAGCCGATATAGATAGAAAATGTGTTATTGTTAAAACCTGCTTAAACCTCATTAATTACAAAATACATCTTATTCGCATGATTATAATACATTTTCGAGAAAGAAAAGAAAAAGAAGAGCCCTTCTATCAAATAAAGCAAACTTAATTGAATTTATTTTTTTTATAGAAATTAGGGACGAGGTTTCTGGCTTGAGCGAAAATTCCGCAAAAACACAGTCTGACACCTCGTCCCTTACACTCTCCTCGAACTATCACCCCCCCGAGGAGAGAATAAGAGGTTATATATCTAAAGTATATAAAACACTACCACGCAAATTATCTAAAAAATGGCAATCCTTACAATCCATTGACACAACAAAACAGTAATGCTAAATACATATCACAATCTGCCCCAAAAACTTGATCTGAAGGAGATCTTTCATTTCATTCGATACAAGAACAGAAAATCTTTCTGTATTTTGTTATCTAAATTTTTAATGAAAGGAGGTTAAACTTAGTAGTTCAAGTTAATTTTATACCCAGCCATTATGAGTAAAGCGAAGATAATCGCTAGTTTGTGCCTTGTAGCAGCAGTAGCTGCCGCTACAGTAGGATCCACTATAGCTGTGTTCTCTGATCAAGGTCAAGTTGCAGGGAATACTGTTGCTATGGGAACTCTAGATGTTACTGTTAACCACTCAGCAGGCAAGCCAATTACTGTTACAAATGCTTATCCAGGATGGATGATGACCAATTATGAATATTTAGATATTTTCAATACAGGCTTAATTCCTTTGGAAGCTCATTTCTCATTCCAAAAAACAGATGGTGATACAACATTGTATAACTATCTTGTTGTCGAGTTAAGAAGTTCTGGCGGTGATAGCAATTGTGATACCACAGATCCTTTAATTTATTCTGGAAAGATCAAAGATTTCACACCTCAATTACTTGTTAGTACAGCTCCTTACTGGCATCTAGCAAATGAAGATGACGGTTCAGGTTCTCCTGCAGATAACATCAGAATCGGTTGGTCAATGAGAATTTGTCAAAAAGTTGGGGTACATAACGATGCACCTAACAGTGTGATGGGTAAAACAGTCACATTCTCAGAGATTGTAGACGCAATGCAAGATAACGATTAATTCCATAAATGAAGGCGCGGCGCATAAAGCGCCGCGCACAACCGCTACCCAGCCATGAGTAGCAAGGTAAGATTATACATTAGTAAATAGTGAAATCAACTACTGAAAAACTTCACAACATCAAACAAATTCTATTTTTCTCTCTCGTTATCCTACTTATAACGGTTGCTTTGGGAACAATCCTTTCTTATGTAAACAATCCATGGGGAATTAAGGTTTTTACAGTCCTTACAGATTCAATGAAACCATCAATATCAAAAGGCTACCTAATTGTTACCGTACCCAAAGATAAATATTCACTAGGAGATATAATTACTTATCGTCCAGTAAGTGGACGACTTGGGGGCCAAACTGTGGATTCTGTAACACATAGAGTCTCTGAGATCAAAGAGATTGATGGTGTTGTGACATACTTCACCAAAGGTGATGCAAATCCATCACAAGATATAGATCCTGTAACGGAAGATCTCATAATCGGTGGTCTCATACTTAAATTACCTTACCTTGGTTATTTAATTGAATACTCAAAAACTGAAGCTGGGCTTATAACAATGATCATTATCCCAGGAGTGATAATTGTTTATGACGAAATTAGGAAACTAATTTCACTAATAAAGCCGAAACCTCTTGCTACTTAAATTCCGTAGTGATAACTCCAATCTACAATTATATTGAGTTCAAGGTTTCAAATATCTCCTCTAAAGTTTCCAACTCACCTTCGTTAGTCGCCTCATTTAATTCATACCAGTAAGTTGTGTGATCAGCTTCCATTGCAGTCCCTCGATCAGTTACAAACTCCAAACCGTAAGCAGGAAAAGCTGAACCATCAAGTCCACAATTTGGTTCAAATGAGCGGTTGGTCATGTCCATATCCCAATATAGTTCATAATTTACCCTTCTCATCCTATTGCTAAAGATAGTAAATTCAGAATATTCTGTTGTAGTGAAATCGGTTACAGTTGTTGTTACACCTTGAGCTGAAGCTTCATTTACAATATCAGTTATATAGGCGGAACTTGTATCATCGAATTGGACAACTTCCGAACAAGCTGAAATTCCTCCAATTCCATTAACGGCTCTAAGTGCAAATACTATCTTAGCTCCATGCCTAATTTCTAGGCCAGTTAAACCATCATAAGTTACTCCCTCAACTAATGAATCAGATCCATCTCCATCAAAATATTCAATAATACTCCATCCATCTGGAAGTTCAGCTTCTACTGCACTCCCTGTAAATTCTGTATTTTCATCAATATAATATGCGCTATCATCATCATCATCGTTACCATCTTCATCATCATTTTCACTATCTTCGTTCTCTTCTTCAGAATCATCAGCTTCTTCCTCTTCATCATCTGCTTTTTGAGCATCATTCTCAGATACATCCTCTTCCATCTGTTTTTTATTATCCATATCGTCTCCCTGGCTTTTCAATGCATAATTTTTCTGATACTGAAGCCCTAAATAAAATCCTAAAATCGGAAGAGCAACAAGTAGTACTGCACCTACTATCAGAAGTATATTCTTATATTTTTTAATGAATTCTTTTAACACGATATAGTCATAAAAAATCTTAGTATCTCATTCTACAACAGTTAAGGTTTTATTCGAAGTGCGTTCATTTATATTGTTACCTATTTATTGTACCCACTAACTTTCCTCAATTTATCTGCAAGTTCTTTTATTTTTAGATCATCAGCTTTTGGACCATCATTGGAACAAATATAACCTGGATATTTTTCATAATATTTATCTAAGTCACTGTGATACTGTTTCCACTCACCTGTTCTCATATGTTCAGTTCCATGCATAGGAAAAAGTTTTATATGGGCATGATCAATACCCATGCCTTCCATAATTAATCCAACTCTACCTACATCATCCATGACCTCCATTAAAATGTTGGATACTTTTTTTGCAGCTAGGACAAATTTCTGGAGCTCATCATCGGGTAGAGCTAAAACATCGCTTCCCCAATGTTTTTTTGGTAGCACGACTGCAAAGCCCTCTGTATTTGGAAAGATCGACAAAAATGCCATATATTTATCGTTTTCCCAAAAGATCCCTGGAGTAGAGATCTCACCTGAAGCTATTTTACAAAATAGGCAGTCACCTTCTACAACATGAGAGCTAAATTCAGACATATAAAATGTAATTAAGTTAATATATAAATATAAATCATATATAAGATTAAATAAAGCTACGAATATTTATAGTGATAAGTGGGGGAATAAATTTGGAAACATTCCTTATAAAAAAAGCGAAACCACCCCGAAGGGTGGCCTACATAACGCGGGTGAGTGCCGAAGCAAACACCGGGGGCAGGAGCCGTCCTGCCACGCACCAATCCCGAAGGAAAGGAGCGCCGATCACGAGATTCGCAAGGATCTAATATGAATATACATGTGCTTTAGAATTCTGTCAACACTTTTTATTAAAATATTAGAGAAATCTGGGATACTATTTAATAAAACACCTGCACAACAATATTTTACACTTCTTAAGATTTTCTAATATTCACATAAATATAGATCTGACAGAGAAAGAATAGGAAAATAAAAAAATGGGTTTTTATATAAAAAAAGCGAAACCACCCCGAAGGGTGGTCTACATAACGACCGGGGAACGCCGAAGCGAGCACCGGGAGCAGGAGCCGTCCTGCC
>CAZINM010000067.1:0-3979 GCA_964540605.1 uncultured Candidatus Saccharibacteria bacterium | reverse complement strand
CTCCAGCTTCCGAAGCACAACCTGAGCCTCAAGCTGAACAACCTGAGGCTCCCAATCGTATACGAAGAGCGTTAAATGCTCTAGTACGCTTTTTTGGGAATTTAATACCTTCAAGGCGAGAAAGAGCTAGCTCGTTTGAGAGTGCTCACACAACAACAAGAAAGGTTGAGGGACTTACTCAAATAAATAAATGGCAAGAGGTTCATTTTAGAGAAGGGAAAAAAGCCCTGGAAGCTGAAAGGTACACTCAGTTAGCACTAATTACAGTTGAAAATCCAGAAGTAATTCCTCAAATGTTAAATGTGTTAGCAAATCAGATGATTGGCAGAAAATATCCCACTGTATACAAATTTTTAGCTAGTTCTAGAATAGAAGGTCAACTAGAAACTGGAAATCGTTATGAAGGTTTAACTAAAACACCTGAATTGTCAAATACACCTGCACTCATTATCTATGCAAGAAATCAAAGGCAAATGTCTCAAGTCCTTGAACTATTTAATAAAGGTCTTATGGGTAAAAATCTTGCTGATAAGGTTAAGGTTACTGAGCAGATCATAAATGAAGATACAGACGATAATTTGCTTCCAATTGCAGATATTGAATATAGAAGACCTTTAACTAGACAAATTCAACCAGATTTATCTCACATTGTACCTGGACCTGCAGTTGTTATTGATCAAATTTCAACTCAAACACCTGAACTTGTACAATCTGCTACTCCTCAACCTGAATTACCTACCACTGAAGCTGAACTGCCTGTACCTGATCAACAACCTGCTTCCCAGGCCGAATTTGCTCAAACTCTTAAAAATAGTGAACCTATTACAACCCCAGAACTAAGTCCTGAAGTTATTGATCCACTTTTTGATCAAGTATTTCCAAATCAAGAAGTTCTTTCAAAATTAGTACCTACATGTATAACAACTGAAGAATTTAAAGCCTCAGTATTTACGCCATTGGTTAAATTAATAAAGGCAAATCAAAATTTCTTTGGTTCTGTAAAGACAGAAAAACAACTTGCAGAAGCATTACCAGGTTTATCAGAAGAAAGTATGACAGTATATCATCAAGTACAAGCTTTTATCGTAAGTAAGATTCCAGAGAATCAATATGTTACATATGAAATTGATTTAGGAAACGGCAAAAGGAGAATTCATGGAACTAGTGTATATCCTGACTCTTATCCAATATCTTTAATTACTAAAACTATCAGAAGGTATACTGAAACCACAGATCCATCTACAAAAGAAGATTTTTCTAGATATGAGCCAAAAGCCGCTAAACTTGATCCTCAATTATTTACTCCTGAAATCTTTGATAATGCAGAAAAATTGATAAGAATTTTTTCAGATAATGTGAAAAGAAAGATAGAAGAAGAATGGCAAGTTGTTGGCTCGGAACTAAGAAACTCAGATTTAGGACTTTTTTATCAAACATATTTTCTATATTATTTTAGACAAGATCTAATTGCTTCGTCTGACGATTTAGGTTTAACAGAAGAACAAATATCTCAAGCTATTAGTGCAATAAATGAACAAGCTTTAAATGATTCTTCAGAAATCGGTGAAAGATTCTTTCCAGATGTAAATCAAGATGGTATATATGAGATCAATGTACCTTTTGGCATAGCATTGAAGGAAATTTGTTTAGCTTTTGCTGACGAACAAAACGAGGGAACTAAACCAGAGTAAACATATGCACTTAAACAATGATATATAGCAGTTTTACCTCAACGGATGCATTTCTCTATGTGTCTTTTCTGCGAATTTATCGCTTGCATGAACATATTTTGTTGTTGTACTAAGGCTTTCGTGACCCAACAGGACTTGAATCGCAGCAGCTGGAGCTCCATTTTCTGCTAAATATGTTGCGAATCCATGCCTGAGCGAGTGTGCAGATGTAGGGACCTGAATACCTAATCTACGCCTATAATCAGCGATCTTTTCTTGGAAATGATTTGTTGAGATCCTCAAACTCTTATGTCCGTTCCTTCCACCACTAAACGGTATAAAAAGGGCAGGGGAGTGATATTTTTTTATAAACCCGCTTATTCTGTGTTGATTCAATAATTTGATATTTTGATAATCCGATCCATTAAAATATCCTGCAGACAAATCTCCAGCATCACCATCCTGTGAAACATCGTTATCTTCCAAAGAGGTTTCACGCCCATCAAAATTTTTAGAACTCTCATCTGTACCAAGCCCTTTTTCAACACCAAAGCTTAATTTAACAAGCTTTTGACCTGGCATTCTGCCATCAAAAGATTCTGGATCATCAGTCTCAGATACATAACGAAGCCTTATACCAAGGTATTTGTCTAGCCATAACATAGCTCTAGGTGTGAGATAAACAAAACGCTGTTTTCTTCCTTTACCTTCAATAAAAAGCTTTCCATCAATATTTATTTGCTCTAAATTCAATCCAATAAGTTCAGATATTCTCATTCCTGTTGAGAAAAGCATTTCTAGCATGCATCTATTTCTGATCATAATTTTTTCATCCTTCTCAAAAACCATTGGACACTCGATAAGATCCTGTAATTCTTTAAAACTAGCAACTTGTTTAGCTTTCTTAGATGTCTTGATCAATTTAACAGCATCTGGTGGCACTGGGACATCTAGATCAAAATCTATTCGATATTTTAAATATGATCTAAATGCTGACAACATTCGATTAACACTTCGAGCATCAAGTCCATCGGAATCTTTTAAACCTCCAGATCGGATCTGAGTTCGAAGTCGACCCAAACTTCCATATACTTTTTTATAAACATCATCCAAATATGTTTCTCGTCGATTTGAGCTGTAGGCATCATTTTCTTGACCCTCAGGGGGTATAGATACAGTACCTTGATCGGTTTTGTTCGTTCTAGACCCCTTAGAGAGCTTTGAGTCGATTTCGGTTATTACACCGGCATTTTTAGCAACATCTTCTCGAAAATCATTCAGATCTGATATATGATCTCCGTTTCTAAGGTATCCTTTATAAATTGTTATCGATTTTTTATCTACATCGTGAAAACTCATTCTGTGAGTTTTTATAAACATCGCAAATATGCAAAGATCCCTCGCATAATTGTAGACAGTTTTCATTGAATAATTATTATTCTGTAAGTCTAATAAGTAATCATCTTGATCAGGTAATTTTGGTACTTTGAATTCTAATGGCATTTTTAATTCTTAATAGATCTGTTTATAGCTTAAATAAATATACATATATAAGATTAAGATACCTTAATATAAATATTAAATAAAGGATTAAGACCATATAAAGCCTTAATATAAATGTTTTTAGCGTCATTTCATACACCAAGTAAAATTTTTCTGAGTGAATAGGGGAACAAAAATGAAAATTCGGTATAAGTGTAAATAATGCCTTATCAAAAAGTTTCTTGTAGATTTGGAATTTTTGTGACATATAGATCAAAGTAGAATAAAAATGTTATTAAATTAAGGTTAAACATTAGTTTCAATCAGCCGCATATTTGAAGAATTAGACATACATATAAACAAACACATATTAGTCCTCCTCCGTACAGGAAATTATACCATACCGCATATAAGGGTGATTATACTCGGTTGTAGGATATAAGTAAATGTACACACATATGATACGGGTAAGTGATACAAGAGTACTCTCTCTAGTTACTGTATATCTACCATGAATTCATTCCGTCAACTCATAAATATCTATCTATAACAACAATAGTTAGCACTCGCATGAAACATTTGACACTTATCCACACTGTAATTACTATAGGATACGTGAAATACATGTTACTATAGGCTCTTACCCCTACTCCCAACTATGCTAATAGATAATCAAATTTTTACTTATTGAAAATAATGTTGACAATAAAGGAGATTATTATCACTGATATGTATTGTAATGCTGCAATTTGCTTGTTTGAGGCTTTTTTAACGATCATTTCAAGTCCTACTCCAGTAAATACTATAGAAGCTGGTACAAGAGCGCT
>CAZINM010000066.1:3740-3992 GCA_964540605.1 uncultured Candidatus Saccharibacteria bacterium | reverse complement strand
GCGGCACGTGAGCTGGGTTCAGACCGTCGTGAGCCAGGTCGGTCTCTATCCGGTACAGGCGCTGTATATTTGAGGGAGTTGACCCTTAGTACGAAAGGATCAGGGTGTGGTAACCTATGGTGTACCAGTTGTTCCGCCAGGAGCATCGCTGGGTAGCTAAGTTGCTAACGGATAAGCACTGAAAGCATATAAGTGCGAAGCCTTTCCCAAGATTAAATATACTTGAGTGTCTTGAACACTCTGAAGCTCCGT
>CAZINM010000066.1:0-3677 GCA_964540605.1 uncultured Candidatus Saccharibacteria bacterium | reverse complement strand
ACCACGTTGATAGGCCTTAGGTGTAAGTGCAGTAATGCATTCAGCCGAGAGGTACTAATTGAGCAAATGTTTTTTGAAATTTTGCTAGAGTTCTATTCAGTTTTAAGTATGCCTTAAAACATACTTTTGCTTGACTACTTTGTAGTTGAGCGGCTCTTTTGAAACCTAAAGTCCTGATATCTCTTTGATATTTATATCATTAGAGGTTGTCAGGCCATTGGGATTCTGTTCACGGATTCTAATGGCCTGGCGATAGTAGCGAAGTGGAACTACCTGACCCCATCCCGAACTCAGAAGTAAAACACTTCAGCGCCTAAAATACTCGTCCCGCAAGGGGCTGGAAAGATAGGTAATTGCCAGGACTTTATGATAATAAGGCCCTCCGGAAACGGAGGGCCGTTTATATTAAGAATCTAATAAGGCCCTCCGGAAACGGAGGGCCATTTATATTACGAATTTAATAAGGCCCTCTGGAAACGGAGGGCCATTTATATTACGAATTTAATAAGGCCCTCCAGAAATGGAGGGCCATTTATATTAACAATCTAATAAGGATTTCCCGAGATATAAAATTGTTTTATATAATCTAAAATATTTCATATAAAGACAAGGATTTAGATAGTATTTACTATTAAAATACCCTATAATATATCATGGCAGATTCAACAGTAGAAGTTTCTAGTACATCACCTGAGGTAGAGTTTAGAAAAATTTTTGAATTAACATGCTCACAACTTGAAGGGGTTATTGTTAAAAGGGGTTGGTTTCATTTAGCTTTTAATTCAGAAGAATTTGAGTTTTTAGGTGGTGAGTATGAGGAAGATTTTGTCGATATTCATTTTAGAAAATTTCATGAAAAAACAGAGCTTCCATTTACTTCGGAAGATTTTTGCATTCAATCTTTGACTCCAGAAGTGAATGATAATACTACAAGTACAACTATAACGACACAACAAGATATTGTGGAGAAATCTAGAGTTATTCAAGCGACTTTTTTTTTATCTAATGGGACTATTACAGTAACTCTACCAGATACTGAAGTGACAACGACGCAACAACATTATAAATATACTAATGCAGGTTTAGAGAAATTTAAACTAGATAGATATGAATTAGATGGTCAAACTAGATTGTTTTTTACATCAGCCTCTGAAATTCATAGAATGAGTTATACTGTAGGTTTCGATTTAGTAATGATCAAAGCTGAAATTGCTTTAGGTGAAGTTGTAACAATTCGTTTGAGTAGGAGAATGCTAACTGAGGAAGAGCTTTTATCGTTTTCACAGAATTAAGTTGATTTATATTTCAAAAACCTTTTAGTAGCAAAAAAGACTCATCACGATATAATCGTATTTTTACTTACTCTCCTCAAAAAACTCCAATATCTCATCCATAAATTCCGTATCCAGATCCCAATGTCCTGCACCTTCGACTGTCACAAGTTCGATCTTCTTACCTAATTGTGCAAATTTTTGGATTAAACTCTCACTACGATCATAAAACACATTAACATCCTTATTCCCATGCCATATCTTAATTTCTATTCCATCAAAATTCGAAATATTTCCGCTATTGTATGTAATTGTATAAGAAGTAGGGGCAAGTAGTGCTACAGCTTCAATATTTTGAGGATATTGCATTGTGTAATGCATTGTAACAACTCCTCCCATGCTGAAGCCTATCATATAAATATTGCCCGATGTTTTATAATTCTCATTTATATATTCTATTAACAGCCTTGTATCTTCAACGGATAATTTATCTCCCCAACTATCTCCATGTTGGTTTGATGCTGCAAAGATATAATTATTTTGCGTAAAGAAATTGGCATATTCTTGTAGATCAAGCATGAATTCATTATTTACCTTGTTTGAGACTTCAAAACCTGATCCATGGCTGTATATAACTATTCCTGGTAAGTTTGATTCATCTACGGTTATTGGAGATGCCACATAAATATTTTGACCTTGTATGTTGTCTAGGTGTTCGAAGAATTCCACTCCATAATAGGCGGGATCTTCTTCATATGAATATGTTTTTTCTTCACTAATTGGTCCTACAGATTTTGATTCGACCTTGTCGTTAAATATTGTCAATTTATTCGTTTGAGTTGTGGACATAAGGAAAGAGGGCATTTTAAAGAATCCGTAATTTGAACATAAAATTATTGATGCTGATGTAATTAGGCATAAAAGTAGGTAAACAATATATCTTTGCATATTAATTGTTTTAATATTCTTTTTTTTAGATTCTTCTGACATGGTTTATAATATCAAGATGAATAAGAAGCAAAAAGCTTACTATATTTTATCAAAAATTGAGGAGATATACCCTGATGCTCTAACTGAGCTTATGAATTGGGAGACAGATTTCCAATTCTTAGTGTGTATAATGCTTTCTGCACAAACTACAGATATACAGGTGAACAATGTGACCAAAGGTATTTTTAAGTTGTATCCAGATGCATCAGCTCTTGCAGATCTAGATCCCGAGCAGATGATGGATTTGATAAGATCGATCAATTTTTATCGGACAAAGGCGAAACATATTGTTCAAACTGCAAAGATCATTAGAGATGAATATAATGGAGTAGTTCCTACGAAGCTGAAAAAATTGACTGAATTACCTGGAGTAGGGTATAAAACTGCAAATGTGTTTTTGAACGACTTTTATAAGGCGAATCAAGGTGTTGCTGTTGATACTCATGTTGCAAGGGTATCTCAAAGGCTCGGATTAACAGAGAATACTGATCCAAATAAGATCTCAAAAGATCTAGAAAAACTGTATAACAAAAAAGATTGGTACAAGATAAATCAGCTTTTTGTGATGTATGGGAGATATATTTGCAAGGCTAGGGTAGATCCGAAGAAGAGTGAATGTGTCTTTAAGGAGTTTTGTTCACATTGTGGGGGTGATTGATCCTCTTGTAATAGAGTCACAAAAGAGGGTGTTAGAGTGACCTTTTTTTGTTCCCTCAATAATCCTGCTGTGATAGAATAATCATGATCTTTGAATTCAGGGTGTTTTAGTTTTTGTTCCCTCAATAATCCTGCTGTGATAGAATCGATTGTTTGCATTATTAAATGATCAATTTGTTTTTGTTCCCTCAATAATCCTGCTGTGATAGAATATCATGGATAAAATATTTAGTATATTTTTTGTTTTTGTTCCCTCAATAATCCTGCTGTGATAGAATAGCCCTCCCGAGATATTATCTACCTCCACGGTTTTTGTTCCCTCAATAATCCTGCTGTGATAGAATCGTACTGAATGCAAGGATTCCCGCAACTGCGTTTTTGTTCCCTCAATAATCCTGCTGTGATAGAATACCTATTGGAAGAAGTTTTTATATAGGACAGTTTTTGTTCCCTCAATAATCCTGCTGTGATAGAATGGATAATAGGTTACACCTTTATAATCTCGTGTTTTTGTTCCCTCAATAATCCTGCTGTGATAGAATTATATTAACTCGTCTGTTCCAAAAACTAACGTTTTTGTTCCCTCAATAATCCTGCTGTGATAGAATAAGGTGTGCGTAAATGGTAATTGTACAGGTGTTTTTGTTCCCTCAATAATCCTGCTGTGATAGAATACTAGAAAAGGCATTATTATACTTGATAATGTTTTTGTTCCCTCAATAATCCTGCTGTGATAGAATAATATCTTCAGTACCATCT
>CAZINM010000065.1:0-4076 GCA_964540605.1 uncultured Candidatus Saccharibacteria bacterium | reverse complement strand
AGTTAAACTTGAAGATCCAGATGAGAAAACTGGTCTTGAGATCTTAAGAAAAGTTTTAAGCACACCTTTGATATTGATCGCAGAAAATGCAGGAATGGACGGAGGAGTTGTTGCAGATAAATGTAAGGGTAATAAAGGATTCAATGTTAAAACTGGAGAATTCTGTGATCTTTTTGAGGCAGGTATCACAGATCCTCTTAAAGTTACTCGTCTTGCTTTGGTTTACGGTGTATCTGTTGGAACTATGCTTATCACTACTGAGGCTGTAGTCGCAGATGAACCTGAAAAAGAGAAACCAGCTGCACCTGAAATGGGTGGAATGGATGGAATGATGTAATTTGGTAGTCTTAAGTAATAAATGGGCTAACTTGTCTATCAAGATAAGTTAGCCTTTTTTTATTCCTTAAAAATTGAATTAACTCCCATATTTTGTTAAGATTGCTTGATAGTTATAGTTTTTTTATAAAGCTAAAAATTAATAATTTATTTTCTATTTTTTAATGGATCTACGAAATTTTATGTCCCCAGCAGAAGGTGAATCTCCAATAGAAACACTTAGAAGAATGAGAGAAGAGGGGTTTACTGGTGCAGGTGGGATGGCAAGAAGTGTTCAACAGACAACTGCTGTTGATCCAAGTGGTAATTTACCAGTTAGAAAAAGTGGTGAAAGAAGTAAAGGAGATCTATTATCCAAAATTCAATTCATTATATTTCTTGTCTCATTAATTGTAATGCCGTCAGTAATTCTTCCATTACCTTGGGGTTGGGCAGAATTTGCAAAAGGTTTAGTCATGCTTTTCTTTGGGATAACACTTGTTACAATAGAATTGATGAAGATCTTCCTTTCTGGAAAAACATCATTTATAAAAGGTTTTCTGGATCTGGCGATCATAATCATCACTGGTTCCTTCGTGCTATCAACCGTTTTCTCAAAAGATATCTCTTCTAGTTTGTGGGGAATGGATGGCCGATTAGGTACAGGATTTGTGGTTTTTGCTGTAATGGTATTGTTCTTTTATGTTGTTAGAGCTGTTGTCAATAGCAATAATCGATTAAACAAAACGCTGTTGTTCAGTTCACTTGGTATATCAATTTCTGCATTATTAAGTTTATTATCTTTCTTTGGTGTTAATCTGTTTGGCATGTTTCCAACATTGAACGATCTTTTTGTACCAGGTTTCCCATTGGTTGCATCTGCAGTTGTAGGTATTGTGTTGTGGGGATTCGGATTGTTAGTTGCGATCGTTTACATCTTGAGGAATAAAGAGGATTCTGCGGTTGTCAATGCAATTATGTTCATTTTCTCTTTGTTCAATATTACAGCGATAACTATGTTCTCCTTAAATCAGGGTTTCCCTCTTGTTGTAGTCACCCTTGTAGCAATATTAGCGATATTTGCATTTGTTATGATGCATAAAGCAGAGCATAACAATGCTCAGAAGGCATATATCGTTTTGTTGTTCATGCTTTTACTAGTTCCAACGGTTCTATTTAGAGTTGAGTCAATTAGAAGTTCAGTAGTTGAGAGTACCAATGCAGTTGCTCAAATTTCTTTGCCGAATCAAACTACATGGCAGATAGTTACAAGTACTTTGGCTGAATCTATCAGCACAGGTCTTGTCGGTTTGGGTGTTGATACATTCTCTATCTTCTATAATGTTTATAAACCTGCTTTTCTTGGTGATTTTGATCTCTCTGTCACGAACTTCTCTTTTGGTAGTAGTGAGATCTTGACCTTAATGGGTAACAGAGGTGTTATAGGTGCTTTGATCTGGCTTATTGCAGGAGTGTTTATTGCTTATCAATTGATCAAGGATCTTTCGAACAAAGAAGTAGATGACAGATCGAAAGTCTTATTGCTTGGAATGGATGTAGCCTTGTTATATCTTTTCGCATCTTCATTCTTTGTTTACTATGGATTCATCATTTACTTCATGCTTCTTCTTGCAGTTACATTAAGGATCTTGCTTGGTGCCTTGGTTGATCCAAGTAAGGCAGAATCATTGGTCATGAAGTTGGATCTCTTAGTTGAGCAGATGGGTAAATCAAAAAGTAATGCAGTTCCTGTTACTCTTGCAGTTGTAGCTGGTTTGATAGGTGTATTCTTCTTCTCTCAAATTGTAAATCAAGCAACCGCGGCGGGTAAGGTTCTTAAAGCTGAGGATAGAGTTGTTGAGCTTAGAGACAAACTAACTAAAGCAGCTGAAGATGAAAAAGATCTAACATTCGAAGCTAAAGAGGAAGAGCTTACAGAGATCATAAATATGTATTCAGATGCATTGATGCTTCAGCCTAAGAATTCTTTGTATCACAGAAAAAAAGCTATGCTTCTTATTGATTACATGAGGCTTTTAGCTAATGAAATTCAAACAAAATCTGATGCTCTCAAAAAAGATGATCCAAATGCTGATGTAACAAAGGATGAGACAATCGCAAATCTACAGAATCAGTTGAATCAGGTAATTGAGATTACTCTTGAGGAGTCTGAGAATGCTACAGAGAATGGCGTGAACATTTTTGACAACTGGGATGTTCGTGGATATGTTTATACCGAACTTGTCGGATTACAGCTTACTAGTTATGTAGATTCTGGTATTGGTGCTGTGAATAATGCTGTAAGGCTTAATCCGAGTAGCTACCTTTCATATTTTAGGGGATCTCAACTTTTCGTTGTTAAAAATGATCTTGAGAGTGCTGGTAATGCTGTAAGTAGAGCTTTAGAGATCAATCCTAATCATATTCCATCATTATTTCTTGCTGCTGAGTTGAGTATAGCGAATAAAAATCTTGAAACTGCAACTGCACTTCTTACAAGGGCTAAGGATATTCTAGAAACGGTTGAAGCTACTGAGAATGAAACTTACGATATGATCGTTAAGAGGTTAGAAGAGATCGAATCTGGAGAGGTGAGTGAGGAGTTCGATGAGGTTCCTACTGAAGATGAAGATGTAGTCGATTATGATCTCGAGGAGCTTCCTGATGAGCCTGTAGATACTGGTTTAGGTGATGAGGAGGAGGAAGTAGAACAGAATTGATCTACTCAACTCATGAATGTTTATGAAAGAGGGGCATTAGCTCCTCTTTTATTTTGTCACAATGTCGGCGATATATTTGATCTGATGTCTTGCTTCAAATTACGCTATTTAGACTTGGATTTTTTATCTTCAGATCTTTTAGTGGACCTCTTTCTTATTTTTACTATTACAACTGCTATAACTACAAATGCCACTCCTCCAACGATAAATGGTGTTTGGGAGAAGCCGGGAATAAGTGCAACTGTTTCTATGTAGTTATTATCGAACTGGTTGTAGGTTCTAACGACAACTTTTAGGTCATGGAACATGTTTTGGATATTCCACATATCAAAGGTAAAGGAGGTTTCGTAAAAGTCATCTGGAAATACTTTTATATCTTCTGTATTCAATCTTTCTTTAAGTAATCTCTCATTAGTTGTGGTGTCGAATACTCTAATTTCTCCATCTGGGAGGAATACAAATGGTGATTTATTCTCATATCTATATTTAAGTACTGTTGGTGAGATGTAAGGGAGTCCTTTTTCAACTAAGTTTAGGACTATTTGAGACAGGTCGCTGAAAGCCCCTTTAATGCTTCCATTCTCATCTACTATATGAATACCGGTTATTAGTCCGAAGCCTGCTTTTAGACCCACATTACTCTCTCCTAGGGGGATATTCTCTTCAACTACTACTACATTGAAGTAAGAGCCATCTTCATGAAATGCAGGTACATTTAGCGAGTACTCTATCTGTTTGGTTTGTCCCGAGTCAATTGTGATATTTGTTAGGGTCGGTGTTATGAATATCTCATCATCTAAAAATGTTCCATCTTGTGGGTCGTATGCCGAGACTGTGATCTTAAAATCTAGTTGTTTATCTGAGGTGTTTGTGAAGTTGAATGAGTCATCTAGTTTATCTCCAGCATACAAAACATAATCTTTTTTGTATGGTGAGAGGGTATGTGCATATGTATTATTAGGGAAAAGTACTGTTGTGGATAACAACAGTACAACTCCTAACAAATGTATAAGGTTACGGATTGTTTTGAATTGTTCTTTA
>CAZINM010000064.1:0-4226 GCA_964540605.1 uncultured Candidatus Saccharibacteria bacterium | reverse complement strand
TTTCCTTATCATTACTTGTAATTAATGGAATACTCGATGATATTTACAATCTTCCTGCCACTACTCAATTTGTTGTACAGTTTTTCGCTGCACTCATAATTGCCGTATCAACGGTAAATCTTGCCTTTATTAAAATACCTTTTGATGGATTAATAAGATTAGATTTTTTTATTTTTGAAACTAATAACTTTCTATTTCCAATAGAATTTCTCTTTCCTGGAGACTTCTTTATGATCTTGTGGATCATGGTTGTTATAAATGCTATCAAATGGGTTGGTGGAGTTGATGCACTAATGGAAAGCACTCTTTCAATAGCTTTTCTTTTAACATATATCATTGGTATGAGATCGAATGCCGAGATCGTTGTTATAACATCTTTATTTTGTGTTGGATCTCTCTCTGGGTTTATTTTCTATAACTTTCCACCAGCAAAAATTTTTACTGGTTCTACAGGAAAAACAGCTTATGGGTTTTTAATTGCAGTTTTGGCGCTTCTTAATGACACAAAAGTTGCAATAACAATCATGATAATACTAGTACCTCTAATTGATTTTATCTTTGTACTCTTGAAAAGAATTTCCCTATCCAAACCTAAAACGCTTATTGACCTAATAAAATTGCCTTTGAATCTAATGAGAATGGCAGATACAAATCATCTTCATCATCAACTATTAAAGATTGGTCTTTCAGTAAAGCAGGTTCTTTTGGTGGAAGTATCGATCTCTTTACTGGTCGGTATTGTCGCTGTAATGACAACTGAAGCATATAGGTTAGTTATTGTGTTGTCACTAAGTCTGGCATTTTTATTAATGTTGCTGTTTTTGCATATATATTCAAATAAAAAAGCTTCTAAACAAGATAAAGATACGAAAAAACCTGAATCTCCTGAATCAAAATATTCATATTGATATTATTAATCTTGTGGACACATAAAAAGTCTCTTACTATAATGAGTTAATGAAAAAGAGTTTAATAATTATAATCGTCTCTGTTTTGATCACTATCTTAGTGTCTGTGTTCTTTTTTTCTAAAACAAATGATGAGCTGTCCAGTATGTTTAGTTTTCTTGGTGATAAAAGCTCAAAGGGAACTTTATCTATCACCTCACCTAATGGAATAGCCGAGGTTGAATTGAATGATGAACTTGCAGGTGAGACACCTTTGACATTAAACGATTTGAAGGCTGGTAATTATAAAGTAAAACTAACAAGAAAGAGCTCTCAAGAATTAGCATTTTACGATGAGCATGTTTACTATGTTTCTATCGAACCGAGTACAGAAGCCATAATCAATATAGAAATAGGTCCAAATGATAATGTCCATGGCTATATACTTTATTATGAGGATATCTCAGTCGATAAAGGAAAGGGTACATTCTCAATTAATGGAAACCCTGAAGAAATAGAGGTTAAATTAGAGGGAGAATCTGTTGGCAAATCGCCATTTTATTCAGAAACTTTATCTAAAGGAGAGTATCGACTCAAGTTCTTAAAAGATAAATATGAATCTCTTGAATTCCCTGTTAATATTGTAGATGGCTATAATCTTAATATAACGACATATTTGATGCCTATTCCAATTAATATCGAAACAGAAGTTGTTAATGAAGAACAAGAATGAGTTAAAAAATATTAAAGCTACTAATTTAGTTTCCATAATAGTCCATGGTGCCAATCTTTTTGGCAAAAAAATGGCCAATACTCTCTTAGAACAAGGTAGTAAAGTTATTATCATTGATTATTTTACTAAAGAAACCAAGCCGTTCGTTCAAGACTTGAAAAAGAATAAAAATGTTGATTTCATAGCTTTTGAAGGTTTAGAAAACTTACTTAACACGATTGGTAGATTCGACTATCTCTTCTACCTGCAATTCATGATGTTCAAAGAAGATGCTGTCTTCACCAGTAAAGAGTTCTTAGAAGAGTCATCTAATCTAGATAAGTGTATCAAGGCAAGTGTTAAAAATAATGTGAAAATGTCTATTGTGACATCTCTAGAAAAAAATAAATCATTGGTCGAGTTAACACAGTTAGAAGATGGCAAACCGAAACCTTATTCAGATCTTGAGATACAAAGATATTCCGAAACAATAACAGCTGAACAGTATGATAAATCGAATCTTAATGTAAGGATAATTCGAATTGGAGCTTTGCTTGGTCAAGATTTCCATGGTTTCGGTGACGACACTGTTTCTGAGCTTTTTAACGAAAGTATCTCAAAAGAAAGTCTCACAATTAAGGGTGAAGGATTAGAAAATCATTATTATATAAACTGTGAGGATGCATTGTTCAGCATTTTAAGATTAACTTTTGATCATCAAACAAATGGAGAGGTTATTTCACTTGCTAACGATAAGCCACTCACAACTTTATCTCTTGCTTATAAACTGCTTGAACTAAATACCGAAGCTAGAAGGATCGAATTTGTTGATGATGACAATGAAATTCTTTACAAAGGCCATTATGTACCTGCTCCATTCGCTTCCAAGTATGGAATAAAACCGAAATTTACAATTGAAGAAACTTTTATCCAAGCTCTCGATTCTCTTTATAAAAATTCATCCAAAAAATGGGATATAAAAAAGGATAATCTTTTAAATACAAGATTGGATAAATTGAAAGGATCATCTGTACTATCAGTAAAAACACCTCTTGGGGAGTTTATTGATAAAATTTTTGAACCTTTTAGAAAGATATTCAAAAAAGGCGATGGTTCTAAGAACATCTTCAATCTAAAATCTATTGCTGTTTTCTTATCAGTTCTCACTCTTTTTCTTTTACTCTCTTTTGGACTTTTAACACCAATTGCAAATATCGCTTATGGAGCATATAAAGCTAACAATGTGCTTGATTCTGCTTATAAAAGTGCAATTGAGTTCGATCTAGAAAAAGCTGGTCAGTATTTTGAAGAAATAGATCCGTATATTGAAAGAATTGAATTTGGTACAGAAAGATTATCTTGGTTGTTCTCAATGATAGGACAAGAAGATCTCTATAACAACCTTTTACAAATGATATCTGCATCTAAATATGCTGTAGAAGGTGCGAATCAGATGTCTTATTCACTTCAACCATTGGCAGAATACTTTAAAGAGTTTGAACCAGCAGTTTCACTGGGAGAAGAAACACCTGGCACAACAAGAGAGTACAGAGAGTATCTTGAGGAGCTTAGAAGCCGTAGATTCCAATTAACAAAAGCAACCGACAATTTATATCTTGCATCACTTCAAATTGATTCTATAGATACTACAGCCTTTCCAAAGAAGATAGAGCCTTATGTCTCTACTCTTAAACAGTATAACGATCAATTGCTAGATAAGATCAATCCTTTCAAAGAGACAGTATTCTTCCTCCCAGAGATGCTTGGTGTAGATGAAAGACAAAGATATCTCGTTTTGTTCCAAAATCCGGGTGAAATTAGATCTACGGGTGGATGGATCTCAAGTTATGCGATTATCGGTTTAGAAGGTGGGCAACTTAGACAATTAGATGTGGATGATGTTTATAATCTAGATGGATTATTAAAAGTACAAGGCAAAGTGATCCAACCACCAGAAGATATGATGAATGCACTTAATTTGCCTGTTTGGACATTATCAACATCGAACTGGAACCCAGATTTCTCTGAAAGTGCGAATGATGCTTCATACTTCGTTAAAGAAGCTGGAAAATTAACTGAAGTTGATGGCGTTTTAGCTATGGATACAGAATTCTTGAAGTTGATCCTTGATATTTGGGGATCCGTAAATATCCAGATGGATGGGGAGGTGACGGAAGAGGTAACTTCAGAAAATTTACAAGAAAAGATCTTTAACATGCATACTGATTTCGAACCTGGTTCAACCCAAAAGAGTGAGTTTATATCATTGGTATTTAATGAGTTATTAACAAAAACCCTTCAAGATAAATCTAAATATCCAGCACTACTATCTGCCATTTACGATTCACTAGAAAGTAAACACTTCTTAGTAACTCTTAAGAATTCAGACGCAAACAGATTCTTCTCTACACAGGGATGGGATGGTGCAATAACAAGTAAATTTAGGTCTGCACCGATCCCTATTGAATGGAATTGGGGAGGAAATAAAGCCAATATCTATCTAGAAGAAACAACTACATTGCAGATTAGAATTCTAGACGAATCAACTATTCAATATACATATACATTATCTACAAAGAATAACTCTACCTCAGATACTTATCCTGAAGGAGAATATATTAATTATT
>CAZINM010000063.1:0-4264 GCA_964540605.1 uncultured Candidatus Saccharibacteria bacterium | reverse complement strand
ATTACTGACGGAGTTGTATATTTAGAGATAGAGAATAGAGATAGTTCTGAAAGATCTAGTTTGATATCTTCAGTTCTTTCAGATAATGGCTCATGGTATTTAGACTTGATATCTGCTAAAGATCCTGATGGAGAGCCTTTCTTAACTACAGTTGAGGGAGATAATATTGAGCATCTACTCACTGTTGAAACAGGTGAATATGGTAAATTCTCAAGATATGTTCCTCTTTATGAAGATGCCCCTGTTGAAACAATATTTTTAGGGGAAGAGAAAGAAAGTAAGAATCCTGATTATGAATTGAAGTATCTAGGAAATTCTACAATAGATACTGGTCCGTTGGCTTCGCTGATGAGTTTAGCTTATGCAGCAAATCCTGAATGTGATGCAACAAGAAGTAATAAGCCATGTTCAACATGTGTTGGTGGTACGGGTTTGCCTAGCTGTGAACAGGGTATTACTTATGGTGCAAATGGTGAAGTATGGGGACCAGGTTATATGGAATATTGTGCATATAGGCACTGTACACAAAACACTGCACCTGATCCTAGTTGTGAGTGTGCTTGCTTAATAAATGGACAGCAAGATCCGACACACTGGAATTGTGCTGATGGGTATGATTGTGTTAATCATAAATGTGTTACACCTCAGCCGACTGTAACAGAGGAACCTGCTGGAGCTACAATTCCGAGCACAACTCAATATAATTGTGCCGATTCTCCTTACAAAACTCAATATCCAGACAGATATGATGGTGATTTCTATTTATTAAAAGGTAACTCCAATGCTACATATTGTCCAAAAGGTGATACATGCAAGTGTAAGTGTGAAAATGATAATGGTTCGCCTTGTGATCCAGGTGGCACTTGCGATTGCTCTGGGGCGACTGTAACTACAACTCAATACTGCTGTGATGAAGCTAACGGCAGTTACCATTGGACAGATACGATAGAAGCTTGTGTGGAACAAGGTTGGCAAACAACAGATGATAAGACTAAGTGTGAGAATGTAGCTACAACTCAATACTGCTGTGATGAAGCTAACGGCAGTTACCATTGGACAGATACGATAGAAGCTTGTGTGGAACAAGGTTGGCAAACAACAGATGATAAGACTAAGTGTGAGAAAGAAATTATAACTGATCCTTCTAGACAAGTGTGCTGCACTATGGGTTTAAGTAAAGTAACTACTACTTATCAAGCGTGTTATGACCATTGGCAAGCAACATCAGGACTTTCTGCTCCGTATTATATTCCTCATACAGAAGGAGCATGCCCAGTAATTCCTAATTTATCTGTTCCTGATCCAAGCAATTTAACTTGCACTCCAAATTCTCCTTGTACAATAAATCATACTTCTAACGGTCAAACCTACACTTTTAACGGTACTTATGATGAAAATTGTTTATGTGTTTTTTTAACACCTGCTTCTCGAGAACAATCAGATTGTGAAAAATATAAAGAAAATCTTCCCTATGGTTATGTTTGTAATGAAAATGAATGTCCATCAAATAAAAAAGCAATATTGATTAGAGATTATAAGTTATCTCCTCAATTTGCTCCTATAGTTACAGGTAATGTTTATAAATGTATAGATTATCCACAGGAAACTCTCTTTGATAATGAAACAATATGTAAAAACGAATGCAAAAAATATGATTATTTTGTTGAATGTGTAGATGTAATCATTCACTCTAGTTCTGGTGATAAAATTCAATATCGTTGTATTTTCAATTATGATAATGTTAAAGGTGTCGCGATTAATGAACAAGAGAATAATAATTCTGAGTCACAAATCTATTATTCAGTAGATAGTAATTCTTATGTAGTACCTCAAAATAATGAAGGTTTGTATTCAATAGTTTATGATAATCAAATTTATACTGTTAAACTAGAACTCGGTAATGTTAATTACCTCATCTACATAGATCAAAATGATAATAATATATACGACTCAGAAATTGACATCCAAGTTGCCTCCGACCCCATTGAATTATCATTCGAGAAAGTAGCCGATCTGAACACTTACAATCTTAATCAAGGTTTCAATTTCGTTTCTTTTGACTTCTTCCCTGAAACAATTGAACCGACATCAGAAGGATTGTTAACATACCTAAACTCAGAATATAACAATGCCTTCTATTCGATCTCTAAGTATGATACAAAAGCTGGCTCATGGAATATTCTTGGCTCTAGGGATGGTCAAGTGTTCGGTAATGCTTTGTTCCAAGTAGCCCCAGGTACAGGTTATGTTTTAAGATCAAATCAAGATATTACAGTCTCAATACCTGGTTTCAAAGTAGATGAACCAGTTCCAGTATCCTTATCTAGAGGTTGGAATCTTGTAGGATTACACGGAGCATCAACTTCATACACTGCACAATCATTCATAGATTCAACAAATGAACAAAATATTGAATCAGATAATGTAACTCGTTGGGATACATCTAAAGCCCGATACGAAGGTTTACAAATAACTCCAGATAATAACGGAGTAGACCAAGTTTATGGTTACGATTTCCCTCTTGTAGAACAACAAGCTTACTTTGTAAGAGTTCTTCAAGGTGAAGGTAGATGGACACCAGAATAGAAAGATGAAAAATATTACAAAAGAAAAGGGGCTGCTAGCCCCTTTTTTATTATTATTTGGTTGTCGAGCCTGGATTTGAACCAGGATTAGCGGTGCCAGAAACCGCCGTCCTACCAGTTAGACGACTCGACATTATCAAAACTATTATTCAATAAAAGAGCCACTAATAAAGTTTCAAATTGAACTCGACATTATACACCAAAGAAGTATCAATTTTTAATATCCATAAATTTTGATCTTCGTAGAAAAACCAGACAATAAATATATTTTATGATCGCAGTTCTAAGATCTTAATTTAAAAATCATTTTTACAATTCTAGAGCTTTAAGGAATGATCTCAGATCTTCCTTATACTCGTCGCTTTCCAATGCAACCTTTATATTTGCTTTCAACCACCTCAATGGATCCCCTACAGGTAGCCACTCACTACCCTCCCATGGAGCTGCAATAACTACCTTACCCTTTTGCATCAACCTATTTACAGCATCTGTAAGCCAGATCTCACCACCTAACCCTTTAATTTGCAAAGATAACTCCTCAATGACATCTGTCGTTAGCAAAAATCTGCACGCATTAGCATAAAGTGATGGTGCTTTATCAGGTTCAGGTTTCTCAACCAATGATCTTGCATGAAAAGGAACTTTAGCTTCTTCATCGGAATAATACTCATATGAACCGTATCGATTGATCTCCTCTTTAGCAACTTTCTGTGTCGACATTACAGTTGATGGTGAATATTTTTCATAATAATCTATCAATTGATTGATACATGTTGGTTTTGTTTTATCAGTGTGAAGCATAATATCATCACCCCAAATTGCTAAGAAGGCACTATCATTGCCAATGAAATCTTTTGCAAGTAAAAAAGGTGTTCCGTTGCCGTAAGGATCACTTCTCTTCTGTTTAAAGATCGTTATGTCAGCTTTTCTTTTCATATCTATCCAGCTATCCATGAGATTCTCCTTGCCATCTTTTTTCAGAGATTCAAATAGATCATCATCATTCTCTAAATATTTTTCGAAGGTATTCACATCTTCCCTTACAACAACAGCGATCTCCTCAATTCCCGATGCCATAGCCTCTTCAATAACACACTGTAACTGTGGCTTGTTCATCAATGGAACCATCTCTTTCTGATATGCCGATGATACAGGTAGGAACCTTGTTCCCTTACCTGCTGATGTTATGACTGCCTTATACTTCTTCATTAAATCTTATTAATAAATTATCTAATTACTTATAATGCCATAATTTCTGTTTAGAGTGATTTAAATAGATTCTTTTTAATGGATCACCTATTCATTAAGCCACTTTATCCCATCAACAATGAATTTTCTTGCTTTATCCCATCCCATGACAGCAAAACATTCAAGAAGCGGTGGACTTTGCAATTTTCCTGTTGTGGCAGACCTAATTCCTAAAAAGAGATCCCCATGTTTCCAACCTAACTCATCTGCATAACCTCTAACAACCTTCTCCCAAGCTTCATGATTGGTAAAATCCCCTTCAGCAAATATTCCATCCAATTGTGGTAACACACCTTCTAAAGCCTTGGCCATATCAACTTTAGAGTGATTCCCAAGTTTCCAATCATCATCAACCCATTTTAACTTTTCATCATAAAAGAAATCCAACAAAGCTGGTAACTCACCAAGATATACAAGCCTCTCTTTAACTA
>CAZINM010000062.1:0-4312 GCA_964540605.1 uncultured Candidatus Saccharibacteria bacterium | reverse complement strand
AAGAAGATCAAGTTCGATCTAGACGAGTCACTTTCATATCAAGGAAAGAGTGGTCCATATATCATGTATGCATATACGCGTGCCAAAGGGATATTGGAGAGGGTTTCGCAATTGAATATGATAAGTGCTAGGCCTGCGGTCGGTCAAATTGATCCTAATATTAGAGATCTCATGGTTCAAATTTTGAAATATCCTGGTGTTATTCTTTCAGCTGCGAACAATTATTCACCAGCTATCTTATCCGAGTACCTATATGACATAGCAAAATCTTTTAGTAATTTTTATGAAAAAGTTAGGGTGGTAGATCTAAAGGAAGATGAACTTATTATTGCAGTTCTAACTTTACAAATGTTTATGACTGTTATAAAGAAAGGTCTTGGGATACTTGGTATAGAGGTTACTGAGAGGATGTAGATAATTTAATTGCATATATGTAATGAGTGAATTATTAAAAACTCCACCTGATGAACAAAATGATAGAGAAGGTTTACCTATAGTAGATACATCATCTCAATTAGCTGGTTATCTAGGAACATCAGATCCTTCTCAACTTGTGGTAGAAGATGAGAAATATGTTGATGGAGAAGATTTGTTAGATGATATACAAAGATTGTTTAAATTAAAAGAAGATGGATATGTTTTTCATGGCTCTCCACAAGGTGGCATTAAAACTTTAGAACCTCGGGTAAGTAATGATACTCGTGATAGAAGTTTTAACATTACTAAAGCCGTATTTGCGACTTATTATCCTGAAGCAGCTATTATTTGTGCTTGTATGTCAAATGTAAATATTCCTGAAGAAATAAGAAGAAGTTGGAGAATAAGTATATGTGAAGGTAGAATAGTTGCTGAGATACCAGATACATATGAACCTTATGTTACAAACAATGTTGGCTTCGTTTATGTATTACCACCTAGTAATTTTCATGAAAGATATTTTTGGCAATGTAAATCTTCTGTACCTGTACACCCTAGTTGTTTTATAGGTGTTAGTTTTTCTGACTTCGAGAAGGTTGGAGGAATTGTTGTGTGGAGAAAAGAAGAGTAATAGTACTGAAAGATTGGGGAAAATATACAGATTGTTCAATTTCTCAACAATCAGTCAACTTCGCTATTTTTTTAAAAAAAAGTAATGATCTGCACTTGCTCCACCAATTTGCCTTTGTTATAATGAATCCAGTAGTGATCTTGCTCACGAAGACCGGTTCCTAGCCGCGAGTGAGGGGGGAATCACGCAGTTCTTATGCCATTTATGAATACATATACAAGTCTGTTATAACCCAAATAGATTTGTAATAACCCTTATGTGTTTATGGTTGTATAAAATGCGTGTTAACTTCTATCGGAATTCTAACCGATGCATAACAAAAAATGAAAACCAGTGTAGATGAGCTTGAATGAACTGCTCTGTTTGTTGTTTGACTATTTATAAAATGTTTAACTATATGATTAGTGTCCGGCTGATGTTTAGCGGACATTAGTTTAATAATGATATTTTAGTCTTACTTCGATCAATTGTGGATCACTGTTCATAAAGCTGGTTTTGAGGTCTCTTTAGTAATATCGAGACGAAACAGGGTGGTAACGCGTGGAATCAAGAAGAAACAAGAACCTCGCCCCTGTGTGTTTTTACCTCAAAAATATTAAAACTATGAGGTATTTAACGCACAAGGAAGGGGTTCTTTTTTTTAATTTAATAAAGCATAAAACCTATGATAAAAGCTATAACGAAGAGAGAAGATGATTACTCTCAGTGGTATCTTGATGTAGTTGAGGCTGCAGATCTTGCTGAACATTCCATTGTTAAAGGATGCATGATAATAAAACCTCATGGATACGCCTTATGGGAATCCATACAGGCTGAACTTGATAAGATGATCAAGGAAACAGGTCATGTTAATGCATATTTTCCTTTATTTATCCCAAAAAGCTTATTTGTAAAGGAAGCAGAACATGTAAAAGGCTTTGCAAAAGAGATGGCGGTTGTTACTCATCATAGATTGGTAGATAAAGATGGAGAAGGGGTTGTGATTGATGAGGATTCAAAACTAGAGGATGAACTTATTGTCAGACCTACATCTGAGACTATAATAATGACAGCCTATAAGAATTGGTTGCACTCATGGAGAGATCTTCCGATCAAGATCAATCAGTGGGCAAATGTTGTGAGGTGGGAGATGAGAACTAGATTCTTTTTGAGAACGACAGAATTTTTATGGCAGGAGGGTCATACAGTACATGCTACAGAGGAGGAAGCTATGGAGGAGACATATCAGATGCTTGAGGTTTATAGAAGACTTGCTGAGGACTTCTTAGCGATCCCAGTTATAAAGGGATATAAATCTGAACAGGAGAAGTTTGCAGGTGCTGTAAAAACTACAACGATCGAGGCGATGATGCAGGATGGTAAGGCTTTGCAATCTGGGACATCTCATTTTTTAGGTAAGAATTTCTCAAAGGCTTTCGGGTTGGAATATGTTGATCAAAATGGCGAAATGCAAAGTCCATTTACTACAAGCTGGGGATTATCAACAAGGATAATTGGTGCATTGATAATGACTCATTCTGATGATAAAGGTCTTGTTATTCCACCTAAAGTTGCACAAACCAAATGTGTAGTGATACCAATCTGGAGGGATGATAATAGGGAGCCTATAAAAAAATATTGCAATGAGATATTAAATCAGCTTAAGCAAGCTGAGATCAAATATAACTTTGATGATAGAGATAATCTTTCACCAGGAGCAAAATTCAATGAATGGGAGAAAAAGGGAATTCCTGTAAGGATCGAAGTTGGTCCTAAGGATATGGAGAGTAAATCAGTTGTCGTTGTAAGAAGGGATACAAGCGAAAAAAAATCTGTTGCAGTAGCTGAACTACATAATTACATAACTGAACTGCTTGAAAATATTCAAAAAAACATGTTTGAGAAGGCTCTGAATATGCAGAAAGAGAGGAGTTATCATGTGACTGAGTATGATGAACTTAAGAAGATAATTAAAGAAAAAGGAGGATTCGTATATGCACCATGGTGTGGATGTAAAGAGTGTGAAGACAATATTAAGTATGAAACAAAAGCTTCTTCTAGATGTCGCCCATTAGATGGTAAGAAAATTGATGGTAAGTGTGTTTATTGTGGTAAACATGCAGAGTATGAGTGGATATTCTCGCTGGACTACTAAAATGATTAAAGATAATATGAAAGCATAAATAACTTTTTTGGTTGTCAGATGAGGTATTCAACAACTTTTGCTAAAACACAAAAAAATGAGAAGAAATATGAATCCATAAATGCAACATTGTTACAAAAGGCCGGGTTTATATATCAAAATATGTCTGGGGCATATTCTTTTTTGCCGATTGGTTATCGTGTCATAAGAAAGATAGAGCAAATTACAAGGGAAGTTATGGATGAGATCGGTGAGGAACTATTCTTACCTGCTATCGTACCATCTGAATTATGGAAAAAAACGGGAAGATACGATAGTATTGATGTTTTGTTCAAAGCTGTCGCTGCAAATAAGAAAGGTGAGAAGATCAATCCAACCGAATATGTATTGAATTCCACTCACGAGGAAGTAGTAACGCCTTTGGCACAAGCTTATGTTTTAAGTCATAAGGATCTTCCTTTCGCTGTATATCAAATTCAAACAAAGTTTCGAAATGAGGCCAGACCAAAATCTGGATTATTACGATGCCGAGAATTTAGGATGAAAGATCTATACAGTTTTCATAAGAATGAGGATGATCTAATGAAATTTTATAATAATGAAGCTACAGTTGCCTATAAACAGGTATTCAAAAGAGTTGGTCTAGGAAGTCAAACAGTTGAAGTATTCGCTTCTGGAGGGGATTTTACAAGGCAATTCTCAAAAGAGTTTCAGGTTAAGTGTGAGACTGGTGAGGACCTTATATTTGAGGAGCCTCATTCACGAGTTTGCTATAACCAAGAGATCGCTCCTAGCAAAGCTCCTGATGTGCCTCAGGATGAACAGATGCTTGAGATGAAAGTAGTGAATACTCCAGGAGTGATCGGAATGGAAGATCTACCCAAGTATTTAGGGGTACCAGAAGATAAATGTATGAAAACCTTGATATATCAAGCAGATAACGGTGATGTTATTGTTGCAGCTGTTCGAGGTACATATGATGTAAATGAGATCAAATTAGCAAAAGTTGCTGGTGTGAAGTCAGTAGAACTAGCTTCTGAGGAGATAGTTAAAAGGGTGACAGGGGCTGAGATCGGATATGCAGGAATTGTGGATCTACCAGAAGATGTAAGACTTTATGTTGATGAATCAATGGAAAATGC
>CAZINM010000061.1:0-4449 GCA_964540605.1 uncultured Candidatus Saccharibacteria bacterium | reverse complement strand
GAATATATTCTTTTTTGGGTTCTGAATTTGGGATCTTTGTATTAAGTGTAAATAAAATTACATCTTTCTCATAACATCGTCTGATATTGCTTACTAATCCAGGCACAAGTTCATCATCAACATTTGCATATAGAATATTAAAGCCACTAATATCTGATCTGAGGAAATTTTCGATACGAATCTCTGGATACTTGTCTATACCAAATCTTTTTATCTTCACTACTTTAGCCATAAATGTAAGTAGAGGTGATATCTCAATTCCAACACTCTCAGCTCCCGTAACACTTCTTGCTGCAAATACTAATCTAAAATCTCCTGCTCCCAGATCAAGAAAACGAATATCTTTATCAATTTGCATCTTATTTAAAATTTCATTAATTAGTTCATTGGGGGTATTTGATTTTTTGGAGAATTTCTTCTTGATATAAATGGATATTAAGACACTTAAAACGATCAATATCCCCAGTAATATAAATGATAATAAGAATCCTGCTTGCATAATATGCTATTATATCACAGTAAATTACTCTTAAAGCATATATTTATAAATGGATGGATCAAACGGAATTTTACTAATCAATAAGCCTAAAGGAATAACATCTTACGATGTTATAAGACAGCTAAAAAAATACTTTCCAAAAAAATATAAATTAGGACATGGAGGAACTCTTGACCCTTTCGCATGTGGTTTGTTAATTATTCTCGTCGGAAAGGGTACCAAGTTAATGCAAGATCTTAATAATTTAGATAAATCTTATATGTTCAAAACAGAGTTCGGTTTCGAAACAGATACCCAAGATATAACAGGAAAGATAATTACAAAAACGAACACAAAATTGACACAAGAAGAAATAGAACATGAGATAGAACAAAAATTTATTGGTCAATATCTACAAACTCCCCCATCTTTTTCTGCAAAAAAGATCAAGGGTGTGCCATCATATAAATATGCTCGTAAAGGTGAAATTAAAAAGCTTGAACCAAAATTGGTCAATATAAGCTCATTCAAAATAATTGAATACAATTGGCCTAATGTTACATTTAATGCGACTGTATCTAGTGGAACATACATACGAACATTAGTTGTGGATCTAGCAAATAACCTAAATTCTTGTGCCACAACTGTCGAATTGAAGCGATATAAAATTGGAAGGTTTGAACTTGATCAAGCAATTCCCATAACAGAAATTGATGAGAAAATCATTAAAGAGAATTTAATTTCATTAGATATGATAAATGAATACCTTAAATAAAGGACAGTTATTTATTGTTTCAACTCCAATAGGTAATTTAAGGGATATTACAGTTCGAGCATTGAAAGTATTGGAGGAAGTAGATTTTATTTTAGCTGAAGATACTCGACAAACAATAAAATTGCTCGATCAGTATCAAATTAAAAAAGAGTTGGTTTCTTATCGTGACCAAAATCACACAAGAATTATTGATCAAATTGTAAAACATCTATCCGAAGGTAAAAATATTGCATTAGTTTCAGATGCAGGAACTCCTTTGATCTCTGATCCGGGATATAAACTAGTAAGGGATCTAAAAGATAAAGGATTTAGTATTGTTTCGATCCCAGGCCCTAGTGCAGTTATCTCAGCTTTAACAATATCTGGACTCCCAACTGACAAATTCATTTTTTTAGGATTCTTACCTAAAAGCGATACAAAAAGGAGAAATATAATTTCGGAATATGCGAAATTAGATGCTACATTGATAATCTACGAATCGCCTTTCAGGGTTCATAAATTGCTAGAGGAGATCACAGAGATATTATCAGATCGTGATGTTTCTTTGGTAAAAGATATCACAAAATTATATGAGAAAGATTATTTTGGTAAAGCCATAGATATATTAAAGAAGATCCCTGATAGAACGAAAATGAAGGGTGAATATGTCGTGTTGATAGGAAAAGAAGATAAATAAAGATTTAATTAAATAGTTCAGTATAGTTCCTTTCATTTATACTCAAAACATGCTCAAGTGTGTCATTACGAACATCTGCAACCATTTCGGCTATTTCAATGATGTCACTAGGTACAGAAAACCTATTTTTTCTATTTTTATCTCTTCTTCTCTTCTCTGGTTGAAGATATGGACCATCAGTCTCAAGAATTAATGCATCTTCAGGCAAACTTTTTACCATCGTCCGTATATTCTCACCCGATTTGTATGTAACAATGCCATTTATTCCAATCTTGAAGCCTAGATTAATTATGGTGTCAATGAATTGTAGACTTCCGGTGTAACTATGAAATACCCCATTTATCTTTCCTAAACCTTCCTGGCTTACAATTTTGATCGTATCTTCTACTGCCTCATTACTATCTATTGTATCTCTAGAATGTATCGACATGGGGAGATCATAATATAAACTCATTTCAATATGTTTCTTGAATGATAATTTTTGGATCTCTTTTAATTGTGTAAGCATCTCTAAAGATATCTCGTTATCTTCTTTTATCCATTTGTAATCTAAACCTGTCTCGCCTATTGCTGATACAAGATTCCTATTTGCAGAAATTAGGTTGTCCAGCATTTTTACTGTGTTCTCCATCTTTTCCATATCAGTGATACAGTTCTCAAGAGTCGAATTCAAGGCATATATTTCGGGGTGAATTCCAAGACCGATATCTACAACTGTAGTGATCGAAGGGTCATTGGAATTTTTAAGAGAAACAGTATCATAAGCCGAATCTAGGTCGTATGAAACAGATAGGACTTTTTTACCACCTTTTATAAAAAAGTCGTGAAGTATCTCTTCGATATTTCCAATGTATTCTTTACTACAAAGATGTATGTGTGAGTCATAAAGATTCATAAAACGCTTCGCTAAAAACTGATCTTAATATTGTAGATTCCCTTCCTAATCTCCAAAATACAACTCCTTTTAGATCATACTCTGCAGCTAGTTGTACTCTAGATAATACTCCATCTTCAGTTTGAAAGAAGTGAGTGTAACTTTGATCCTCTATACTATAATTGGCAACACCTTCATCATAAGTATAGTTAAAAACATATTTATAGTCAGGAGCTTTTTGGATTTCAGTTATCTGATCATATGTCGTAGCTGTAACCTTGCCATTTTGATTCCATCTATAACCGTACAGATGTATTCCTAAAACAATTTTTTTACTATCAATTAAAGAAGTGGCGTAACTGAGTACATCATCTATCCAATCGATAGGACCGATAGGCCCTGAAATTGTAGAACTGGCAGATGTGTAGTCATAGCACATTATTCTTATCATATCAGCATAATTGCTTATTTCAACATAATCTTGGACTTTTCTAGTTTCTGGAAAAGACGAATAATTATCTGCTCCCCATTGAGAAATTACTGTCACAGAGAGTAATTTATTCGAATTGTGCAATCTTTGGGAAAGCTCTTTTAGTAAAGACATATATCTAGCCTTATCTTCAATGTAAATCACTTCATAATCAATATCTATACCTGAGAAGTCATTCTCATTTACGATATTAATGATCGAATTTATATGTTCTTCAAATTTAGTTTGATCATTTAATATTCCCTGAAGTAGATCTGGGTCAAATAGAGAAATAGTAGGAATAATATTTATACTATCATCTAAATTATCGATCTGTTTCGAAGCATTTGTCCTTCTATCAATGAGTGAGCCATCCTCCTGAACAGCAAACCATACTGGTGAGACCGAGGTTAATGGATAATTACCTTTATTTATATTATTTATTGCATCTGTAAAATCCCAAGTGGGAATCCAGGCATGATATTCTAATTCTGATAATAAAGTAATTTCTTCCTTTCCTGTAATTTCAGGATCGGAGTTGTCATTTTGATCTTTGTCGGTTCTATAATTATTAATATCTTCATCATCATTTATTATTTCAGTCGATTGTGTTGTATCATCATTTCTATCTCCAGTCTGTTCATTTCTATTGATCATAGAATCAATAAAGAGAATTATCGAAATAATTAAGGCCACAATAAAGAGTATGCCAACAAGGGGGAATTTACTTTGATTTTTTACTATAATCTCTTTCATGAGCTTTATTATATATAAAATCTGAAACTAATATGAGAAGTTTTGTTAAGAAATATGGATTTAAGATCAAAAGGTTTTTTGAAGATAGATCTGAAAAGTTTTGCAGAGAGCTTAAGTTTTTTACTGAGAAAAGATCCCCTTTCTCTTATGATATTTTTGAAATTGATCAACTATCATTTCCAGCTCATTGGGAACTTTTACCTAATAATTCGAACATTCTTGAAATAGGTTCAGGACATGGAGAGTTGTTGGAGTTTTTGGCTAATAAATATCCTGAAAGTAATGTAATTGGTTTTGAGATAACCAGAGATTTCACAAGAAAGTCTGCGAAAAAGATCGCAAATACGAAAAATGCAAAAGTATTTTGTGGCGAAGGTTATAGAAATGTCTTAAATCTATTCCCTAATAGATCTATAGATTC
>CAZINM010000060.1:0-4452 GCA_964540605.1 uncultured Candidatus Saccharibacteria bacterium | reverse complement strand
TGAATATTCAGGAATTCCTGTTTCGTCTTTAGATACAAAATACTATTTTACTTGGTTTGATACTAGTAAAGCAGATAGAAAAGCTTGGGTGCTAGTAGGTAATCCTTCTGAAACCGAAACTGCTTCAGTAAATATAAAAGTAGGAACAAAAATAAATCAGAACTTTACAATAACACCAAAAAGTAGGATCACTCCAACATGGACAAATGTTTTAGATGGTCCAGTTGTAGTTACATCAAATATCCCTGTTTATGCAACACAAAGGGTGCATTTTGCAGGATCATTCAATGAATACGCTGGAATTCCTGCAACTTCTTTAGATACGAAATATTATTTTACATGGTATGATGTAAGCAAGGTTGGTAGGGATGCATGGGTGTTGGTTGGGAATCCTTCTGCCACAGAGACGGCTTCAGTCAATATAAAGATCGGATCAAATGTAAATCAGAATTTCACGATATCTCCAGGAAGTCGAATAACCCCAAGATGGTTCAATTTTTTAGATGGTCCAGTTGTAGTTACATCAAATATCCCAGTTTATACAACTCAAAGAGTACACTTTGAAGGATCATTCAATGAATACGCTGGAATTCCTGCGACATTGTTGGGATCTAAGTATTACTTCACTTGGTACGATGTTAGTAAGCCAGACAGATTAGCATGGGTGTTGGTTGGGAATCCTTCAGCCACAGAAACTGCCTCAGTAAATATTAAAATTAGTGATAGAGTAAATCAGAATTATACAATTCCACCTGGAGGTAGAATAACACCAAGTTGGACTAATTTCTTAGATGGACCTGTTGTTGTAACATCGAATATCCCAGTATATACAACTCAGAGGGTACACTTTGCAGGTTCTTTTAATGAATATCCTGGAATTATCTCTGAATAAAGTTCATTCTTTTAGAAAAGTTTTATATTAATAGCTTCTTTTAATGCAGATCATTATTGATGCAACAATATCTCAGATCAAACCTCATTCGGGAGTAGGGCAGTATACAAAGAATTTAATTACTGAATTGGTGAAGTATGAAGATATACAGTTTGTGGTGGTGGCATTTGAAGACGATTCGGATTTTTTTGCTCAGCTAAGTAAATTAGGCAATGTCGAACTTTTCAGAATAAGAAGAGCTACAAAATTACTAGAAGATCTATTCCCTTATAATTCGATACTTAAGCCTTATATTAAGCAATTACTTCAACACTATTCTGGATCGATATTTTTTTCTCCATATGTATTGAATGGATTTCCTAATGAGTTCAAAACATTTGTGACAGTACATGATTTCGCTATGCCTCAATTTGATCAATATTCAAATAGAGGTGGATTGATCAATTGGTACAGAAAAATGCAGTATTGGTATTTCATGGATAGAACCGTTGATGCTCAAGGAGTTATTACAATATCTGATTCCACTATGAGAGAGTACTTAAAAAGATTTCCAAATTTCGATAAATCGAAAATATCAAAGATTAGTTTAGGGATTGAGTTGGATGAAAAAGAAATTGATGTGGCAAGATATTTGCCAAGTGATTGGAAAGAAAAAGGTTATTTTATCTATCTTGGAGGTGGGATCCAAAAAAATAAGAATAGTATCGGGGTAATAAATGCCTATGCAGATTTTGCAAAAAGGTTTGATGATGAAAAAAAAGTGCCATATTTAGTTATTGCGGGTAAGATCTTTGAAGGAGAGAAGTTCCCAGAGATGATGAAGATCCGAGATAGAATTGATCAGATGCATTTGGACGAAAAAGTCTATTTTACTGGATTTTTCCCTGATGAAGCGAAATATTCACTGTTAAAAAATTCGATCGCATTTATACATCTTTCTCTGTGTGAGGGTTTCGGAATCGCAGTTGCTGAAGCTATGCGAGCAGGTGCTCCTGTGATAGCTCATAATGGAAGTAGTTATCCCGAAGTGGTTGGAGATACTGGATATCTTGTTAATGGTAATGACCCTGTTGAATGTGGTAGTACAATGTATGGCATTTATATGCATCCTGAGGTTGCCAGGCAAAAGGCAATAATGGCAAAAGCGAGGAGTCAAATATTTACTTGGGAAAATACGGCGAAACAAGTTTTAATGATATTAAAAGGTGAGTAAATGCTTAGTTAAAGGAGATATTTCTTATAAATAAAGAAGTTTTTTGCATTTTAGCTAAATAAGCTGAATTTATTGATCTTTTATACTTAGCCATATATCGTTGTTCTCGCCGATTTTGATCATATATTCATTGTTGCTGTAATCATCACTAATGAATGTTTCAATTTGAGGGACGTCTTCTGTCACATGTAATTTATCGTAATTATCTTTTAAGTATATTCTTTCTGGGTTTCCAGGGTAATTATCACGAAAATATTTAAGATCTTTTTTACATATTATAGGTGCTACAGTTTGAGTAAAGTGAAGTTCGCTTAAAATTTTTTGATTTTCATTTATAACTTTTACTTTAGTTGCAATCTCATCTGGTTTATTAATTACAAAATTCTCCCAAGTACAAATAATAATTTCTTCGTCTATGCCAATGATGAAGTTACTTAGGTTGATTATTTTCTCAGCTACTAATTCGGTTAGTGAATAAATTACAAAGGCATTATTTGTTTCTATATAAATATAATCGCTGTGAAAAAGTATATTGTTTATCTGTCCAAAATTACCAATGTATTGAGGTCTCTGTTCTACTTCAACAAACTCATTCATATTTAATTGGACCCTTTCGATCTGTGTAATGAATAAGATTGATATTATTAGTAATAACTTCTTCATGAAATTTTCATTAATAATTAGGATGTGGATTATCTCCAATAAGTCTTCCTGGGTAAACATTTGATTGTAGTGTAATGATCTTTGACCAATCTTGTTCTACTAACGGAACAGGATCTGTGTGGGTATTTTGGGTTGAACTATTCCTAATTTCGAAATGTAAGTGATATCCTAATGGCTGACAATTGTATGCTCCGCTATTACCAGAAATTCCAATTATTTGTCCTTTACTTATTGGGTCACCCTTTTTAAATTGATGATCTTTATAGTAGGACTCATCGAGATGTAAGTATAAAGAGTGTCGTTCATCTGTATGTTTGATATTGATGTAATATCCACCACTATTACATTCGCCTAAATATGTATCATAACCTGTTGATTGAATTGTCCCATCGGCTGTAGCATAAACCTCAAAGTTCTTAACACCAAAATCTATTCCTGTATGGGGTGAATCGTATGATGTGTAGCCGTGCCATTGTGTAACTCCAGCTGTTTGATCAAAAGGAAATCTGTATGGTTTTGTTTTTTCAAGGATCTTTTTATCATAAGATAGAGATCTGGATAATAATGTTTCATCAGATAATTTAGGCACTCCCATCTTAATTTTGATAGAGAAGGAATCATTATCATTTAGGATTTCCAAAGTGAAAAGATGCGTATTATCGATAATATCTACATGGTTGAATTGATGCTCTTTTTTGCCGATCTTTGCGATTATTTTATATAAAGGGGTTACTTCGATAAATTTAGGTTGACAGACTTTATTTAGTAAATTTTTAAATAGATGATCATTACAAAAAGATGAATAAGTTCTGATTTTTATAATACGAGGGAGTGATATTTTTACGATGCAATTTTGTTTTTTATTTTCAGAAATACACTCACTTTTTTGGGGAATAAAGTTCAAATTTTCACAAGTTAACTTTTGAGTTCTTTTATCGAAATCGCAAATAATATCTTTTACACTTTTAGTATTGTTATCGTTGCTATTATTCTGTTTATCTTTTTCGATTTTCTTTCGATCAATATCTCGTTCTAATTCATCCTGGATATCATCTTTCTCGGGTTGTGGATTCGTTTGTGGTCTGTCAATTTTTTGTTTATTGTTATCAACGATCTCAGGTTTCTTTATTTCTGCTTTTGGGGGATCAACAGGAGATCCTTTCTGGATATTCTCATGCGTGATATTTTTCTCAATATCTTCCGATAGGGGATTATCAATTTCATCATTATTTATTTCTTTCTCATCTTCAGCAATATCGCTACTTTCATAATTTGTATCTTCAGGATCATCTACAGTTTGATCTTCCTCGATCTCAACATAACAATCTATTAGAACTTCTTCAGATGCTTGAGAGTATGTTCCTTGATCATGTAGACGAGCACTTATTACAATATCTTCAGATCCAACTTTATATGAGCATATTTCATTTTGACTTAGCTGAGAGCTATTTATGAAATTAATACTATTTAAATATCCTTTGATCGACCAAATTGTTTCGAATTCATAATTCTCAGCCAAAGTATAGTTATTTTCGCTAGTCAGTAATTCTGGAACTATATCTATAATACTTATAAATTCTATCTGCTGTTTTTCTGAATAGGACGATAAACCTGAAAGCAAGGATCTTTTACACTCGATATCAAACTGATAAGTTCCAAATGAATCTATTGTAAGTTGAGCTTG
>CAZINM010000059.1:0-4610 GCA_964540605.1 uncultured Candidatus Saccharibacteria bacterium | reverse complement strand
AGTTGAAGATCTTCAGTTTTGCGAAGGCTATACCGATAGCAGTTCCTAAAAATATTGATATTGAAAAGCCTATTAGTGCATCTTGGAAACTTTGCACTGTTTTGTCTAGTAAAGTTTCTGTATAGAATTTATTTTCATTTGTTAAGTCAGTTTTTAGATATTCGAAGATCTGTGATGGAAGAGGCATTACAGTTTTTTTAACTTCATTCTGTTTTAGATAGTATTCAAGAAAAAATACTGAAGCGGTAATTAGTGCAAAAAAACCTAGAATTACAAATATTTTTTTTAAATGTTCTGATCTGTTTTTATTTAGCTCTCTATAAAAACTTGCAAAAAAAAAGAGCCATTTAGGCTCTTTATGCAATCGTGTATTTATTTTCTCTAATGCTTTATTATGCACTCTTTTTTATTTACAAATTTTGATTACTATATATTAGACAAGCCACCATTGTCAATTAGCATCAAATGAGAAATTAGATGTAATTATCAATAAAATGCCTCTTTATCCGGCAAGCCATCAACACACACTTCTCGAAGCAAATAATCTGCCGGATTTACAATTGTGATCCAATCAGGATCCTTTATTAGCGAGAAATGAAGATGAACACCTGCCTCGTTACCATTCAAACCTTTTATAGTACCAGTCTGTCCCATCTGACCAATTATCTGACCTCGTCTTACATTCTCACCCTCTTCAACATAAATATTATTAAGATGCCCATAAACTGTAATAAAACCGTAATTATGTTCTATCATAATTTTCCTAGCCAAATCCGTACCCCCAACTATATCTCCATCTTTAGGACATTCATCAGAGTCACATCCAGCAAAGATCACCTTGCCTGGTGCTGCTGCAAGAACATCTGGATAAGAATAATGAGCAATATCCACACCATTATGATCTTCGTTAAAACATTGTGTAACAATACCTAAACCTCTACTCACTGGCCAAGATAGATAGAATGAATAATTATCACTAGAACCTAATTTCCCTAGATCTCGCCCCTGCATAACCTCGTAATCATCAATTTTATAATTATCGATCTGTGCTACCATTTTATCTTGTTCGGTATTTTTCAGATCGACTGAACTTCCTTCATTTTTGGATACAGCAGAGCCTAAGACCTCTTTCACATTATCGACATCAAAAAGCTCACCCAAAGACTTGAATCCTATAATAGAAGCAGTCGTAAATAGTGCTATTAAAAGTAAACTTCCAATTGTAATAAGTAATATGTTTTTATCCGACAAGCTATTTTCCATATACTAATATATTAGCTTAATGGACCCTGATCTGGCAAAACAAACTCTCTAACATTCTCAGGTGTAATAAGTATTGGTGGCTTTTGTCCCTCAACAATGCGCCTAGCAGCAGCTCTAACCATAGTTGCCAAATTTCGCTCTAATTGCCTCAGACCTGCATCAAATCCTACAGGCCTAACTAAAATTGGCCAAACCTCTTCTTGGATCTGTATTGAATCTGGCTTAAGTCCGCTATTCTTCAATACACTTGGCATTGAATAATTTTTTGCAATTACTATCTTCTCTTCATCCGTATAACTGGTGAATCGAATTACCTCCATTCTATCGAGTAAGGCGGCGGATAGTGTCCCTAAATTATTGGCAGTACAAATAAAGAATACTTTTGAAAGATCAACTGGATAATCAATATAGTGGTCAATAAAAGTGCTATTTTGCTCAGGATCAAGTATCTCAAGAAGTGCCGCCATGATATCGTTAAGAAGACCACTGTTACCACTCGCTTTATCAATTTCATCAAGCAGGATAACAGGATTCATAGTTTTTGATCTTGCTAACGCTTTAACTATCCCCCCCGGTTCTGCATCTAAAAAAGCCTTTGACTGACCTCTTAAAGCTTGTACGCTCCCAATAGCTCCTATTGATACCCTCTGAAAAGATCTGCCCATAGAGTTTGCTATAGACTTGGCAATGGATGTTTTTCCAACACCTTGCAGACCAACAAATAACATCACTGGTGCATTTGCTGAAGAGCCTCTTAAGATCGCCATATCTGTTTTTGACGACACTTCATTTGAACTATTTACTTTTGGTTGATCATCTTGTGCATTTTCAGGTTTTTGATCATCTTGATCCAATAATTCAGCATTATTCTGAGATATTCTTAACTGCATAACAGCGAGATAATCCAGAACAAGATTTTTTACAGTGTTCATCCCATAATGTGTCTGATCCATCATTCTCTTTGCATTCGTAACTTCAAGATTATCTTTTGAATAATTACCCCAAGGAATTTGAGTGATCCAATATATATATTTCTCTACTGTTTCGAACTCACCTGTATAACTTCCCCTTCTCGCCATTCTTCTGAGTCTTTCAATGGATCTTAATGCCTTTTCTCTCAGTTCACCTGGGAGCATTGTTTGATCAACATTTTTTTGAAGTAATTCAATTTCAGCAATTACTTCATCTTTAACATCAGATCTAGCATGAAGATTTGGATTTAAAGCATCTGAAGTAATTGTAGCTGTTGTGCTTCCGTCCGCTACTGTGTTCTGATTTGGTGTTACATCAATATTATTTGTCATTTTCTTCTTTTAAGTTTAAAATACCCGAGTCTTTATCTAAATATTAGGTGATTAAGATTATTATATCAACTTGTAAATGACAACAGCTATTATCTCAGACACACACCTCTATCAGAGATTTAATGAACGAAAATTTGATTATCTAAAGGATATATTTGAAAAACACGACCAAGTAATAATAAATGGAGATTTTTGGGATGGTTATATTTGTTCCTTTGATAGATTTGTAAATTCTAAATGGAAAAAACTGTTCCCATATATGAAAGATAAAACTATTTATGTTTTTGGGAATCACGATAGAGAAAAATGGCAGGATAATAAAAATCTGCGATTTTGCAAAAGCGCAGTAAATAGGTATGTACACAAACTACCTAATGGGAGTGAATTAATTGTAGAGCATGGAAGTCCCCAATCTGATAAATATTTCGATAAACTAACACAAAGGCGCTTTGTTGTTGCTCTTTCTAAACCTTTATATTCACTTGCTATCTACGAGGAAATCTTATTAACAATACTTTTCGGCTGGAAAGGTAGAGAACTAGTTTTATATAGTGACAGAAAGAAAAGAACCAAAATGCTTTCTCATGCGACAAAAGAGCTATCTAAAAATGGGGAAGTTTATGTTTTTTCACACACTCATTTTGCGATATTTGATATCGTCAATAAACACATCAATACAGGTGCGATCAGATTCGGATTATCCTCTTATTTAAGAGTCGAAGATAACGATCTAAAGATCATATCGGAAACATACTAAAGGATATTTCAAGTTAATAAATGTAACCTATAGATCTTCGAACACTCTTTAGGTTAGATATGTAATTCAATATATCTTCTTTATTTATTGAATTAATTGAATTATCGAGATCTTCAAGGTTTATATCCAATTTTATAATTTGAGAAAGATATTCGATATTTAACAGATCAGTTTCCGTCATAGAAAAAGGATCTTCAATAAATGATAAGAACTTACCTTTTAAGAAGCCTTTAGCTCTGTATATTGAATCCTCATCAATATATTCATGGATATTATTAAATACATCATTGTACATTTTTTGAACCTCCTCTATTTTTTCTACACTCGTTGCAGCACTAAACAGGAAATTGATGTAATAACCATTTGCGAATATATCTAGATCGTAATTGGATACAAGTGAATTTTGCAGTAAAAGTTTCTTTTCTAGCACGGAACTTTTTCCTTCTGAGAGGATCGTATTGATAAAGAGTAATGCACTTATCTCCATAATAGTTTTAGGTGTTTCAATGATCGTAAAGTCTTGAACAAAAGATGCAGAAACCTCTTTATCCATCTTGACTGTGATCAATTCAGGTTTATGTTCGATCTTGGTTTCCAACCCTCCAGTATAATCCCTCTTCTGACGATTTTCCAAAGGCTGTAGCTGTTCATCAACAACTGATGAGATCTCATCAAAACTCATACCTCCATAAGTTACGAGAACAACATTATCTGGAGAATAGAAAGTGTCGTGATAACCTTTTAGAATATCCTTATTAAAATTCGCAATACTAGACTTTGTCCCAATAACATCATGCCCCAATGAGCTTTTTTCGTAAATTATCTTGTTTATTTTTTGATACAAAGCTCTTTCAGGATTATTCTCACCCATTACCCTTTCTTCTTGGACAATTCCCTTCTCTTTCTCAATATCTTCATTTCTTAAGATTGGATAAAAAACCCTATCAACAAGGATCTTATATCCTTCTAAGATGGAATCTTCCGTTCCATTAATATAGTAATTAGTTTGGGCATGCCAAGTCCAAGCATTTTGATATAAACCCAATTTCGCAATTGTTTTATCATTGTTCTCTCTAGAAGGATATTTTTTAGAACCATTAAAAACCATATGCTCAAGAAAATGAGAGATGCCAAATAGATCTGGGATTACCTCATCGATTGAACCAGCTTTAACATAGAAACTTATTGTTGTAGTTTTCAAGAAAGGAACATGATAATGAGCATGTACAAAACCGTTGCTGAATTTCTTAACTTCCCTCTTTATCACAGAATTATTGATCTTAATT
>CAZINM010000058.1:0-4710 GCA_964540605.1 uncultured Candidatus Saccharibacteria bacterium | reverse complement strand
CTTTTAGCTTTACTTAATGATTTTTCAAATAAAATTTCAGCTATAGATCTTATGATCAATATTAGTCTATCATCAAAAGAGTCATAATTCATTGCTTCTTTCGTATCGATCAGTATTAGACAGCCTACTATCTCACCATGATATTCTAGGCCAACTGCAATAACAGTTTTCACCTCTAGATCTCTTCGCAGACTGTTAAGAAAATCATTTGGAGTTATTGTTGAACAGACCGAAATCGATTTGTAAAAAAGATGAGTCATCAACTCACTGACCTCAATTTCGATGTTCGACAAAACATCAGGTAATAATTTTGTTTTTCTTTGAGTCAGGCTCTTATTTTCATAGCTAGAATAAAGTAGAAGTTTTTGAGTACGATTCTTCTTTTCTAAATGATATATATATGCTGCTGAAAATCTGAATCTATCTACACAAATTGATAGTAGTTCAGAAGCACCAATCTGAGGATCCAACATCCTAGAACTGCTGTATAAAGTTTTTTCTAATCCTTCAATAATACTGCTGAATTTTTTAAAACCTCTTTCAACATCTTTGGTCTGTTTCCAAAATAGTCGTTCCACTTCAATAACAAATATGCCGAATATATTTAGCATTAATATCGTCTGCAGAAGTTGCGAACTAGATTCATCAAGAATAGATGATCCATAAAAATATCTTGCAATGGTAACTAGAAGAAGAAGTGTTAAATAAACCCATCTCGGATAGAATGCACCAAATATAATTGCTATTACTGCTGGTGAGGATAGTAAGATCTCCGGAGTTTTGGGTAATATCGTCTTTACATTTACAACAGCAATTATTGCTGTCATTGTCATTAAAAATACACTTATCTGTGGAGGAGGTTCAACTTTCTGAAACTCTCCACTCTTATTCATTTTTTTTAGCAGATCTCCGATGAGCATTATTTTCGATATTGGTTTGTTTTAGTTTTACTAATATAGAATAGAGTATCACCATGATCGATTCAAGGCGATACTCTATCTAATTTACTAAAGGTTATTCTGGTCGGAGAGTACCTGCAAATACCTGCCATGCTAGCAATGATTTAGCTATCAAACTCATAAAAATGTATACTTTCTCTCCAAAAAGGTAATCTTTCCATTTTCCAACTTTTTTGTATTGAAGAACCATATTTACAGCAAAAGAGTTGAAGAATAAGAATATTGAAAAGAATATCCAATATACAAAGTCTGGAGCCTTATTTTCTCCCTCACCAGCATTGAACAGATAAAGTGCTATTACTATCCATGGAAAAATTCCTGCTATTGATCCAAAAATAAATGATGTCCAATCTGTCTTTTTTGTAGATTGATTGTGCAATTCCATCATCCAACCGAATAGGATCATCATTGCATTTACTCCGAAGATCAAGATGAGAGTTGAAAGATCATATACACCTGTCAACATAGCAATCAAAACTACCATCCAAGATGAACTAAATGAATATTCGATCCATCTACCATAGTTAACACCTTTTTTTAGATTGCTCGTATACCACTCATATATTCCCGGTACTGATAATAAGAAATGAGCTGTAGCTGACATAAAAAGAAACCCTGCAACCATTACTCCTAATGGTAATTTGGTGATCTCTTCAATTACTGGTGCTAATGTTTGTGTTTGAGCATTGAACTCAATGTAACTTGTTGTTAAAGGAAGTTTGAAGTCATTGCTTAACATAACCATTAAAACTCCCTGCACCAAATGGAAGAATCCCATGAAAAGGTTAAAAGACCTTAGCTTTTTCATGTAATAAATAGTAAAAAATTATTTCAATACAAATATAATACTGAATGTTCGCTCAGATGTCACTAGTATATTTATTGTTTTTATAAAAATGTTAATAAATAGGGATTATTTTCACCTGAAGTTCATTTTATTATTGATGACAATCAACATTCTAAAATGTAGAATACAGTTATGTAACTTTTCACTGAAGAATGTGAATAGGATCTTCTTCTACAAAAACGATCTCTCCAACATGACCTTATTTACTGTCTTAAAATCTCATTTTTGATCTTTAAATTTTTTTTCATAACTAAATTTAACCTTAATTAAAATGGGAATAGCAACTTTATGTTTTTTAATAAGAAAGACAGCCTCAGGAATAAATGAAGTTTGTTTAGCTATGAAGAAAAGAGGTTTTGGAGAGGGTAAATGGAATGCTGTTGGAGGTAAATTCGATCCAAAAATTGATAAATCCATAGAGGAAGCTGCGAAAAGAGAGGTATTTGAAGAAATTGGCGTAAAAATTAATGAACCTTGTGAGAAGCGTGGGGAAGTTAGTTTCCATTTTATCAGTGTCCCTGAAGGTGAAGATTGGGATCAAAATGTCCATGTTTATGTAGTTCAACAATGGGAGGGTGAACCAAAAGAGAGTGAGGAGATGAGTCCAAGATGGTTTAGGATAGACAACTTACCTTTTAATGAAATGTGGGTAGGTGATGAGTCTTGGATACCATTCATCCTAGAGGGTAGATGTGTAAAAGCTGATATTGTTTTTGATGATGGAACAAATGTGATATCTAAAAATGTGCAGATAGTTAATGGATTTTAATAAGCATATTAATTTTTAAAGTAAGATTTTAAGAATGAAAATACTCATCACAGGCGGTGCTGGTTACATTGGTAGTCACACAGTTGTTGCCTTATTAGAGTCAGGTCACGAAGTTGTTGTGGTAGATGATCTTTCCAACTCTTATAAAACCTCAATAGATGGAATAGAAAAAATAACTGGTAGAAAAGTAGATTTTCGTGAAGCAGATCTAAAAGACTTACAATTCATGGATAACCTTTTCAAAAATGAACTTTTTGATGGTGTAATACATTTTGCAGCTTCAAAACTTGTTGGTGAATCCGTTAATAAACCAAGTGAATATTATAGAAATAATTTAGTTTCCATTCTTAATTTATTAGATTTGATGAAAAAATATTCAGTTAGGAATTTCGTTTTTTCTTCAACATGTTCAGTATATGGACAGCCAGATATCTTGCCAGTAACAGAAGAGACACCAATCAAACAAGCAGAATCACCTTATGGAAACACTAAGAAAATTTGTGAGGACATATTGAGAGACGTATCAAAAGTACAGGATATTTCCGTAATAGCGTTAAGGTATTTTAATGCTATTGGTGCCCATCCTTCTAGTTTAATTGGTAATAATCCCAATACACCACCTGAAAGTATAATCCCAATTATTAATGAAGTTGCATCAGGTAAGAGAGAAAAGTTAGTCATATACGGTAATAATTTTGATACTTCCGATGGATACCAGATAAGAGATTATATTCATGTAATGGATCTAGCAGATGCCCATCTGAAAGCTTTAGAATATATTATTAAGCAACCAAGCAATTCTTTTGAGGTGTTTAATATAGGAACAGGGAAAGGAAGTTCAGTTATCGAAGTGATAACCACTTTTGAAAAAGTAAATAACATTAAATTGAATTATGAGCTTGGAGATCCAAGACCAGGCGATATAGTAAAAATATGGGCGGATCCATCAAAAGCTAACAAAATATTAGGGTGGAAAGCAACTCGTACACTTGAAGATTCACTAAGAGATGATTGGAATTGGGGTAGAAAGGCATTAATTAAAGATTAGCTTAATATGGATTTACAAGAATTTGAAAAAGATTATTATAACTATTTACAAGAGCGTGGTGATTCTGTTAGAGCAGAAAAAGAAAGAGCTTATCTTTATCTTGATCTACAATTCGCGGGTATTACTACTGGTGAAAGAACAGAATTTGTAAAAAAATACGAAAAAGAATTAAGGTCATTATCCAAAGCAGATGCATTGAGTGCAGTTGATCATTTTTGGAACATGCAATCATACGATATGAAGTGTATTGCCCTGCATATTTTAAATATGTATTCTGATTATCTAGATAGTACAGATATGCCATTAATTGATAAATTAATACGTGAAAGTAAAGGTTGGGCCTTTTTAGACGGCTTAGTAATCCCAATTATGCCAAAATTACTTTCAAAAGATCCTTCGCTATATAGTGTATTAAAAGAATGGATCAAAGTGGATGATTATTGGGTTCGTAGATCTGCTATTCTAGCTCAGTTACTGTTTTTCAGGGCAGATAACGGCGGAGATAGGGAGCTATTCTTTAGTTTTGCAAGATCTCAATTTGATGAAGAGTGGATCAATAGAATTTATTCATCAACAGAAGATAAAAAGAGAGCGAGATTTTTTATTAGAAAAGCAATAGGTTGGACTTTGCGTGAAATGTCAGTGAAACAGCCCAAAATAGTTTGTGATTTTTTAATTAAAAATAAAGATAAAATGTCAGGGCTAACTTATAGAGAAGGTATGAAAAGACTACCAGATGACCTAAAGAATAAATTACTTGATCTGTAACATGGTAAATATTGTCAGAAGAGCATTAAAAGATGATGAAATTTCGTTGCTTGTTGAAGATATAAAAAAATATACTGCTTTGATAAGGATAAGTGAAAAAAATTGGAAATCATATAGGGAGTTATTTGTTGCTGAAATAAATGGAAAATTTGCTGGAACTTGCGCTTTTTTTGTGTCTGGAGAGTGGGTAAAATTAGGGCCGATGGTGGTTTTGGAAGGATATCAAGGACAGGGAATTGGGAGAGCAATAATTCAAGAAATTTGCAAAGAGAAATGGAATATTTATATTGGTAGCTCTAATCCGAAATTACAAAAGTTA
>CAZINM010000057.1:0-5109 GCA_964540605.1 uncultured Candidatus Saccharibacteria bacterium | reverse complement strand
AGATCTTATCTACATGCTGATAGTTTTAATACCCACACACATGTGTTGACATGAATTGTGCTGGATTTACAGCTGTCCAAGTACCACTGTAAACAACCATAAAATGAACATGTATTCCATATGCTGTACCACTCTGTCCCATCTGCCCAATTGCTTGACCTGCAGATACACTTTGTCCAGAAGATACATAAAGATTATTCAAATGCCCATAAACTGTTGAGTATCCATTACCATGATCTACTACAATTGTCCAAGCCAAACCGTATCCTCCCGTGTATCCTAAAGCAGGACAACTGCCGGATTGACAGCCTGAGAATGTAACTGTTCCAGGTGCAGCAGCAACAACTGAAGGATAAGATTTATCTGCGATATCAATACCATTATGCCACCCAGAATAACATTGGGTTAACATGCCACCACTTGCTACAGGCCACCTCAACCATCTTGTTCCACCAGTTGCAGGAGTTGTAGCAACTCCGGTGCTTGGAGCAGATATTATTCCGGAATATATTGGTGCTTGATAAACAGGTTTTGGAGGTTCAGGCATAACACCTTCTGGTAAAAATATCTCAGCACCGACACTCAATGTGTAAGGCGGTTCTAAAGCATTTATATCGACTATTAACTGACCAAGAGTATCGTATTTCTCGGCTAAACTCTCTACAGTATCACCCTCTTTAACAGTTATTATCACGCCGTCACCCTGGGGAATTAACAATTCCATTCCTGGTCGAATAAAATCACCTTCATTAAGGTCATTTGCCCACATAAGAGTTTGGGCTCTTAATCCATACTCTTCAGCTATTGTACTTAATGTATCTCCACCTTTGACAATGTAAACTGTCGGATCGATCCTACCTGCATCTTTATTTATCTGCGTTTTAGTTGAGGAATTCTGAACAAAAACATCACTCTTATAAACTTCACTAACCCCAGATGCAGTTTCAGCTTCTATATGTAGATCATCAGCTATCACTGTTTTTCTATAGGTGTTAGATATAAACACTAATAATACGACAAATATTACAAGGAATTGGAGAGAAACATTAAATAGGCTACTTCTACCCCAAAACATCCTTTTTATGATCAACCTTTTTATGAATTCTAATTGAATTCCAAACAATTCTGCTGCGACAGAGGCCAAAACTACGATCACTCTTAATCTTTCATATAGATATTGAGTAAGATCAAAAATAAAATCCAAAATGAAGAATTTGCGTAAAAAACTCAAAATCCTGTGAAAAAACAAACCAATCCTTACAAAATACTTTCTAAAACCAACTTCCTGGCCTTCACTACCAATGTAACCATTTGAAAAAATGATATTGTTTGGATTTTCGATCCCAGAACTTTGATCAATGATCTTTCTGAAATTCAAACCCATTTTAAAATGCTTATTATCTTCTTCTGTCATGTATTTATACTAGCACTACTAAAATCATTTAACCAAAAGATCTTATAGATGACGGGTAGTATTATATCAATTTATTGAAATGATTTCAGATGGAGATATTTTAAAGCACCAAGATGAATTATCGCAAAGCATTGCTTCTTTAACATCATTTAAGTAAGGTTATCTATCTTCTTAAGATCGAAAATTATGATGCATCATAAAGAGAAGCTAAGAATTCTTTGTTGTTTTTGGTTTTTCTCATTCTATCAATTAATACTTCTGTTGGATCTTCATCACCACTTAAGACTTCCAACATTCTTCTTATTCTCCATGATTGATTCAATATATCTTTATCCAACAATCTTTCTTCATTTCTCGTACTTGATTTAGTGACATCAATTGCAGGGAAGATCCTTCTCTGTTGAAGTTTTCTATCAAGATGAAGTTCCATGTTACCTGTACCTTTGAATTCTTCGTAAACCAGATCATCCATCCGGCTTCCTGTATCAACAAGTGCCGTAGCGACTATTGTTAAACTTCCACCTTCCTCAAACTTCCTGGCAGCACCAAAGAATCTTTTTGGAGGATATAATGCAACGGGATCAAAACCTCCTGAAAGTGTACGACCAGATGTTGGCATCGTGATGTTATACGCTCTTGCTAAACGAGTTATGCTATCCATTAAAATAACAACATCCTCACCCCACTCTACTAATCTCTTTGCTTTTTCCAATGCCATTTCAGCTACTTTACAGTTATGTTCTGGCATTTCATCAAAGTTTGATGCAAACACCTCACCTTTTACACTTCTTTGCATATCTGTAACCTCTTCAGGTCTTTCACCAACAAGGACTACCATTAATTTAGCTTCTGGATGATTTGTTGCAACACCATTAGCGATCTCTTTTAGAAGAGTTGTCTTACCAGCTTTAGGTGGAGCAACTACCATTGCTCTCTGACCGAAACCGATTGGGCAAAGTAGATCAATGATCCTTGTAGAAAGTATATCGTTAGTAGTTTCAAGCATGATCTGTCGTTCTGGGAATATTGGGGTCATTTTATGAAAATTCCGCCTTTTTGTAGCCTCAGTTGCACTCTTCTGATAAACAGTATCAACTCTTAAAAGACTGAGATATTTCTCCTTCTCTTTTGGTAATCTTGCAGGACCAGCTACGATATCTCCAATTTTTAAATTGAATTTCTTGATTTGTGAACCTGAGATATAAACATCATTTTCACTTGGAAGAACACCATCAGTTCGAAGTACTCCGTGAGTGCCATCTTTCATTACCTCAAGTAAACCCTCTACAAAGATATATCCCTCTTTTTGCGAAGAAGCTTTTAAGATCTCTAATATGAGATCCCTCTTTTTTAGCTCCATATAATCCCCCATACCTAATTTTTTAGCCAAGGAGCGTAACTCAGCAAGAGTCTGAGAATCTAAAGATTTGATATCGATTGCCATTGAAAAAATAAATGGAAATTTTAATTACAAAAAGAAACAAAGAAACATAATTAACTTTCTAAACTGCAAGGAAGATTTAAAAACCTCTACTAATGCAGTATAGATATAAAACATACAAAGTGTCAATAAAGAAAAAGGGATCGGTACTGCCCCGACCGACCCCGATTAAAGCGTACAAGAGTATTGTTGTACATAATAATCGAAGGATATGATAAATCATATCTCCCCTTAACTCTCTTATCCTAGGGCTCAGTACGAAGGGACTCTTCAACCAAACCCTGGGATAAGAGAATTTCTATACCCTAAATAATTATACCCTATACATACATATCATGTCAACCCATAAGAGTCAAGTACATATACACATTCGCATATTTACAGCACCGCAACAACCATTGTTATGTACCGACACCGATCATGTTACGCATATTAAAACATGAAACTGAATGTTATGCAATATGTGGATAACAGTGAGTGTAAATATGCCACAAAATATCATAGATCTTACTTTTCTTCTGTACTGGATACAAATAAACCTAAAACAAGGTCTCTTTGCTTTAAATAACTAGTTTACTGGAATATTTTACAACTGTGATACCTTTTCTATCTCTTTTAAGATGATCCCTTTGTCTGTTGAAGCAACCTTTTGCTTGAAATTGCCCCCAAAAACTGGACTTATAACCGTTTTATACCCTACTCTTCCAGCTGTCTCAAATACTTGTTCAAGACCAAAAAAAGGCTTCACCCCACCTGTTAAGCTAATTTCACCTACATATAAGCTACCATCCATTACTTTCTTGTTTTGTACTGCAGATCTAATCGCTACACAAACGGCTAGATCAAGAGAATTTCCATATATATTACCTGCACCAGATATATTTACATAAACATCTTTATCACCTAGAAATACCGCACCTTTTTGCGATAATACGGCACATAACATCTCAAGTCTTTGACGACTTAAACCTGTTGATATCCGTTTTCGTGGGACTTCTACATCACCTCTATCAACGACTAAAGCTTGAACTTCAAGCATAATTACTCTTGAGCCTTCAACAACTGCACCGATACAGGTTCCAGGTTCATCAGATATGCCAGTTGTAAATATCTCGGAAGGATCTTTGATCTCCTCCAAGCCAGAACCTATCATATTAAAAACTCCAATCTCTTTTATCGATCCGAAGCGGTTCTTACCAGCTCGAAGTAGTTTGTAAATACCGTCACTATCACCCTCCATATGAAGTACACAATCAACCATATGTTCTAATATTTTCGGACCTGCCACAGAGCCAGTTTTCGTTATCTGCCCGACAATTACTATCGTTACACCTAATCTTTTGGCGACTTCGACAATTTTTGATCCACACAATCTGACCTGGGATATACTGCCAGGAAATCCAGAAGATTCGCTTGAAACTAGTGATTGTATAGAATCAACAACAACAAAATCGTAATTATTTGTTGATATAGAAGCAATAATTGAATCCGCATCAGTCTCGGATGTAACATCGAAATCCTGCTTTACGCCTAATCTATCATATCTACCCCATAGCTGAGATATTGATTCTTCTCCAGAGACATATAGAACTTTAAACTTCTCAGCCATTACATCTGAGACCTGCAACAAAAGTGTTGATTTACCAACTCCTGGCTCGCCAGAAAGCAAAACCACCTCACCTTTTACAAACCCGCCTCCAAGTACCCTATCTAGCTCACTAATTCCTGTAGGAGTTCTGAATACATTGCTTTCAACTTTTGCACTTTTGATCTTAACAGTTTCAGCTGCAGAATAATCTCCAACTGACCTACTATTTATGCCTTTTTTACCTTTTCTTGCAGTTTCAGCAACTTCTTCATAAGTATTCCATTCACCACATACAGAACATTTTCCCTCCCATCTAAGAGAAGTGTTCCCGCAATTTGTACATACATAATGCATTTTTAGTTTCGTTTAAGATACAATTTTTATACCTTTATCGTCAGCGTCAAAACTGACTTTTTTGATCGATGAAAGCTTCTTATATTCTCTCGGATGCTCGAGCATGTAATCTGCAAGTAAACTTTCAACTTTATCCTGCAACACTCTTCTTAAGTTCCTTGCTCCATACTCTTCACTAAAGCCCTCTTTTACAATATATTCTTTAGCAACTTTTGTTAGTGAGATCGTAAATTGCATATCTGTTAACCTTTGATTCAGTTCTGAAACTAGAAGCTCTACTATTTCATAAGCATCTTTTCGTGTTAATGATCT
>CAZINM010000056.1:0-5302 GCA_964540605.1 uncultured Candidatus Saccharibacteria bacterium | reverse complement strand
ATTGGGAAAATAGCTACTACACAATGTCTGAAACAAACAATTTATATATTTGGCACTTTTTAAAGTTAGCTAAGGAGAAAGGATTATTATATAAAGGTAAAGCAGCGACAACTTGGTGTCCAAGATGTGAGACTGGTTTATCACAGCACGAACAGGCAGATGGATACAAAGAGGTTGAAGATGAATCTGTATATGTAAAGGTAAAACTTTTAGATAGAGAGAATGAATATCTTGTAGTTTGGACAACTACTCCATGGACACTCTCATCAAATGTCCTAATAGCTGTAAACCCATCACTGAATTATATAAAAGCTAAAAAAGATGACCAATATTACTACATGGTTGAAGAAGCTGCTAAGCCATTAGGATTTAATGAATTTGAAAATATTGATGTAAAAGAGCTTGTCGGATCAAAATATGAGCCTCTGTATTCTGATATTCCTGCACAAAAAGAAATTGTTAAGGATAAATTAGCGCATACGGTAGTTGAGTGGGATCTTGTTGAATCAACAAGTGGTTCGGGTATGGTGCATATAGCACCAGGTTGTGGTCAGGAGGACTATGAGCTCGGTGAGGAGCTAGGAGCCCCTAAGATCGCTCCATTAGATACTGCTGGTAGATTCATGAAAGGTTTTGGTGATCTCGATGGTAAATATGCTCACGATGTTGCACAAGAGGTTTTTGATTATTTAGAAAAAAACGAGAAGTTATTAAAGATAGAGAAGTATATTCACGCATATCCACACTGTTGGAGATGTAAGACCAAATGTTTATTTAGATTACAAGATAACTGGTATTTAGATCTAAGCTCAGTTAGGGAAAAACTAAAAGAACAAGTATCTTCAGTTAAATTCACACCAGATTTCGCTCAAAAAAGAATGCTTGATTGGTTAGATAATATGGGCCCATGGATGATCTCCAGAAAGAGATATTACGGTCTTTCACTACCTTTTTTTGAGTGCTCAGAATGTGGGAATCTACATGTAGTAGGGAGTAAAGAGGAATTGAAAGAGTTAGCAATTGAGCCTGATAAAGTTGATAAATTACCAAGTTTACATAGACCTTGGGTTGATGATGTAAAGATCAAATGTCCTAAATGCGGTGCAGAGGTTCAAAGAATTTCAGATGTTGGAGATTGTTGGTTAGATGCGGGAGTTGTCCCATTCTCAACATTGAAATATTTGGAAGATAAAAAGTATTGGGAGAAGTGGTTCCCAGCCGATTTTATAACTGAAATGATAGAACAGGTGAGATTATGGTTCTATTCTATGGCAGTCTATGGAGTAATTTTAGAAGGGAAAGTTCCTTTTGCACGAGCATTGACATTTGCCGAGATGAGAGATGAGAACAATGATAGGATGTCAAAAACTAAACCAAATTATGTTGAATTCAATGCGGCTGCAGATAAAGTAGGTACTGATACAATTCGTTGGAATTTTGTTACTGCAAGTCAAGGTGCAAACATGCGTTTCGGTTGGCCTACATTAGAGGATGTGAGAAGAAGATTTTATCTTCCATTGTGGAATTCGTACAGTTACTTTGTTACATATGCCAAATTGAATAATTGGGATCCAGAGAGCTTCAGTTCTGAGAAAGTTAAGAATCTGATGGATAGGTGGATCATCTCCAAGTTGGATCAACTGATAAATACTGTTGAAAGCAATATGGATGAGTATAATATCGCTTTGGCATCTCGAGAGATCGAGAATTTTGTTCAAGATCTTTCTACATGGTATATAAGAAGATCTAGAGAGAGGTTTAGATTGGGGGATGGAGATGCATTAGGTACTTTACATCATGTACTTTTGAATTTAAGTAAACTTCTAGCACCATACATTCCGTTCATATCTGAGGAGATGTATCAAAATCTAGCAGTGAATCTCAAATTAGACGACGCAAAAGCTTCAGTTCACCTTGAAGAATTTCCAAAAGCCGGTAAAGTTGATGAGAAATTGCTTGAAAGTATGACTATGGTAAGAGAACTTTGTTCATTAGGTCTCAATGTCCGTGTAGAAAATCACTTAAAACTTAGACAACCACTATCTTTGGCTTATACGTCGCTTAAGGATGAAGAACTGCTTGAGATATTGAAAGACGAGTTAAATGTTTATGAGATCAAGTATTCAGAAAAACCTGCAACTGGTGATGGTCTAAAGACAATGGAGAAAGATTATATGTTTGTCACATTGGATACCAATATGTCAGATGAACTAGCTGAACAAGGTGCATTTAATGATCTTGTTAGAAATATACAAGCATTAAGAAAGAAAAACGGTTTTAATGTTGATGATAAGGTTGAATTAATGTATCACACCGATAGCTCAAAGATAGAAGAACTTTTCAAAGAGAAAGGACATGAGTTATCAAAGAGGGTCGGTTTGAGTGAGATCAAACAAGTAAGCAAAGAAGATGTTACTGATGAATTTAGATCAACAAAAATTGTCGAAGATGAGGTGTTATTTTTTGTAAAGTAGATCATCACGAATAATTAATGTCATAAAATGTTATTATATGCCATGTTTAAGCGGCACGATTGGCTACTATTTACACTTCTTTTGATCCTATCTGTGATAGGTATTTTTACGCTATTATCAACAAATATATCTACAGAAGGAATTGTGATATTCCAAGGTATTGTTTCAAGACAGACGGCTTTTATCCTGATTGGGCTTCTTGTCTACTTTATTGCTTCAGCTATAGATCTGACCTACTTAAAATATCCACAGGTTGTAATTCCAGTTTATATTTTTACAAATCTTCTTCTTTTATATCTACTTATATGGGGAGATAGTATTAACAATGTTAAAAGGTGGCTGATAATTGGTGGCGTTCAGCTTCAACCATCTGAGATAGCTAAAATTACATTGATCTTATGTACTGCTTCAATATTAAGTATTTACAAAGATAGCCATAGCTTAGCGAAAGGCTTTATTGCAATGTTAGTATCTGCTCCAATTCTAATTCTGATCTATCTTGAACCTCACGGAAGCATGACCTTGATCTCTCTCTTTATTGTTCTAGCATTATTGTTCACATATCTTGAAGAACAATTAAGAAATGTCGTAATGATATTAATTTCTGCTTTTATGTTCTTCGGAATTTTACTTGTATTCAACTATTCAAATGGAATAGGATTTGTTTTAATTCTAGTCAGTTTGATACTCTCTATTTATTCTTTTTTTGCAAAAGAAACATGGAAGAAAATAACTGGATTCTTTTTATTCCTTGGAGTTTTTGTAGGTGTCGTAGGTCTTTTAACTTGGAATAGTATATTGAAAGATTATCAAAAAGATAGGATAGAAGCATTTTTCTCATCAGAAGCAGTAGATGATGATCAAATATTCAATGTTAGGCAATCAAAAATAGCTATAGGTTCTGGAGGGTTGTTCGGTAAAGGTTTCGGCTATGGAACTCAAAGTAGATTACAATATCTTCCTGAACATCAAACTGATTTCATTTTTGCAACTTTTGCAGAACAGTATGGCTTTGTGGGTTCTTTAGTTCTATTTTCAATGTATATTTTTATAATTGTTAAGTTATTCTTGTTATCTATGAGTATTTTGGATAACGATCTTTACTGTTCAATAATTGTTTTTGGTATAGCAGTCAAATTACTTTTAGAAGTATTTATAAATATCGGAACAAACACTGGTGTTATACCCGCAACAGGAATACCATTGCCATTGATGAGTGCTGGTGGAAGCAATGTTATTATAACTTTCTTTTCTTTTGGATTAATACAAAGTATAATCTCACACAGAAAACAGGATCGTTCAACATTCTCATCTGTTGACAATGATGAACTTCTAATTTAAAATTCCGCTGTTATGGCAACAGAAAAAACAAAGAAAACAACAATAAAAAAGACAGTATCTAAGAAATCTTCTGAAAAGAAAGCTTCAGTTAATCTAAATAGGTTCGCTGTAGTAGATGTTAATGGTAATCAGTTAAAAGTTTATGAAGGTCATGCATATACTGTAAACAAACTTGAAGGTAAAAAAGGTGAAGATATTAGATCTGAAAAAGTATTGCTTATAGCTGATGGTAATAATGTAAAGGTAGGTAAGCCTTATGTTGATAAAGCAACAGTAACTTTTGAGATCGAATCTCAAAAGAAAGATGAGAAGTTAGATATTTTCAAATACAAGTCAAAATCAAGATATAGGAGATCGTACGGTCAAAGGCAGCTTATAACTAGGATAAGAGTTAAAGAGATTGTAGGATAGGTTATAATATCTCATGTCTAATTCATATTTTTTCATTCCAGGTAGAAATAGAGAGCTTTCTTTAGCAGAGTTCAAATCTGTGATAAAGATTTTTTCAAAAGAAAATATCAATATTATTATTGATGCTACACCAAACGAATATATTTTATTAAAGACAGATCTCTCATCTGATGTTGTTGGATCAATATTTAAAAGGCTAGGTGGTTTTATAAAGTATGGTGAATTGATAGATCTGGAATCAGATATATTATCCTTTGCACAAGATAAAGATAAGCTGATCTTTGGGGTTAGTGGTTATCATTTCGGTATTGAATCCAATTTTGATCTTACTGGTCTTGTAAAAGATACACTTAAGATGATCAAAAGGACATTTAAGGAGTCTGGGATATCATCTAGATTTATTGGTGGTGGTACAAGATTACTAACATCTGGTCAAATTGAAGGGAACCATCTTCTAGATAAAGGTTTTGAAATGGTTATATTACTGGATAAGGATAATCATGTGACTTTTGGTAAAACCATAGCGATACAAGATATTGAGGCTTTTTCTGAGAGAGATTATGATAAACCTTTTGTAGATCTAAAAATGGGTGTGATCCCGCCAAAATTAGCACGAATGATGATAAATTTATGTTCCTTAAGATTAGGAGAGACCATTTGGGATCCTTTCTGCGGTTCCGGAAACATTTTAATAGAGGCTCTCTTATTAGGTTATAATGTTTTGGGCTCAGACATAGATCCTGGCTCAGTAAATGCATCAAAACAAAATATTGAATGGCTATCATCCAAGAATGAATTAGGTGATGTTGGATATAATGTCTTTAAACATGATGTTACGAAACTAGATAAAAGATTGTTGAAAAGGCTACAAGAGACTGAATTTTCTGCAATAGTATTTGAACCCTATATGGGTCCACCTCAAAGACAACCGATCTCAACTAATCAAGCAGCTAATCTTATTGAAAAGACAGTTGGTCTCTATTCGGGGCTTTTAGATACATTAGAACATAGTAAAAAAAGAAAATTAAAAATGGTATCTGTATTCCCTTCATATAAAACTCATAGGGGGTGGATGA
>CAZINM010000055.1:0-5586 GCA_964540605.1 uncultured Candidatus Saccharibacteria bacterium | reverse complement strand
ACAACTGCTTCAACAACTTCATCCTCTTTTTTAGCTTTCTCAAGATCAAGCCAAACACCAGCCTGCTGAGTTCTCCTGATCGATAGAACTAAGCGACCTTCTTCATCTTCAGGTTTTACAACATAAACAAGCAATGTATCACCAATTTTGAGAGAATTTGCATCTATAAGATCAGATTTCATCTCTCTACCCGCTACTACACCTTCCGATTTGTAACCAACATCTACAATTAAGGCTGAAGGAAGAATATCTACAATAATACCTTCAACAATGTCTCCCGAAGCCAACTTTTTCATCTGATTAGAATCAGATGTGATAAAGTTTTCCAATGCGGAATACATTTCGTCAGAAGCAGCAGTTTTTAATGTTTTTTCTGCCATAATAAAAAACTTTCTTACTATATCGGTCATGCGGAGTTCCGATATAAAAATATAATTTATCCGCAATTTTTATGGGTGGATTATAACATAAAAATGTACTAAATTGGGTACATCCCAAATTATAATACTTGCCCAACTTATAATGTTTATAGTATAATCCGCTAACCTCGTTCTATCACAGCAGGATTATTTCGAGGTTACAAAAATAAGAATTGCACACAGTTGCAATTCGTAAGGTAAACCCCTCTTTATGAGGGGCTATCCTTTTATAATGGCCTATTTCATGCTAAAATCCAGTATATAATCTTAGACCTAGTATATGGAAGATACAAAGTATACTTTAGGACTTGATGTTGGCATCAGTTCTGTAGGTTGGAGTGTTGTAGAAATAGATGAAACAAATGGTTCATATATCCCCAAAAGACTTTTACAAGCAGGTATTAGATCATTTACAACTGCTGAAACACCCAAAGAAGGAAAAAGTTTAAATTTAGTTAGAAGAGATTCAAGATCCTCAAGAAAACGATTGAAAAGAAGAAGGGTTCGGCTATCTCAATTAAAAGATCTTCTGAGAAGTTTAAACTTCATTAAAGATATTAACAACCTCAATACAAATTTTGATATCTGGGAGGCTAGATCTTTTGCTTTGGATAATAAACTAGATCCAATCTCATTGTCTAAAGTCATATTACATATATCTAAACACAGAGGTTTTAAATCTAATAGAAAACATGACCCTGAAGATGGTGGTGGTAAATTTAGTGAGTTCATAAAACTAAATAAAGAGCAAATGAACGCAAAGGGTTATCGTACATATGGGGAAATGCTATTTAAAGACTCAAATTATACTAATCAAAAAAGAAATCGAGATGGTAATTATCAGTTAATGATAGATAGAGAGTCTCTAAAAGACGAATTAACTCAAATATTAAATAAACAGAAGGAATATTATCATCAATTAGATCAGACAGTTATAGATCAAATCTTAGCAATTTTCTCTGATCAGAAACCATTTGCAACGGCAGAAATGATTGATTCAATGGTAGGATCTTGTCAACTAGAAAAAGAAGAAAAAAGAGCTCCTGTAAATTCTTATACATTCGAATTATTCAGATTACATCAGAAATTAAGTAACCTACGAATACAAAATTTTAGCAGTTATGAAGAAAGCCAATTAAGTAAAGACCAAAGAGAATTGTTAGTTGTTCACTTACATGAGAAGAAAGGTCCAATAACCTATTCACAACTTCGAAAATTATTAGATCTAACTGATGATTTTGGTTTTCCGGAGATAGGTTGGCAAATACCAACCAAGAGAGATGAGTATGAAAAGAAAAATAAATTACCTAATCTGAGTGGTTATCATGCAATTAAGAAGGCCTTAATTGACGATAATCTACAGGAAGAATGGGAGAAAATTCGTCAAAACACGGAAATTTTAGATGAAATTGCCACTATCTTAACATTAAACAAAACAGATGAAGATATTGTAAAAGGCTTATCTAAATTAAACATTGAAAACAATGTAATACAATCTTTATTGAAAATAATTGAGTTTAAAAAGTTTGGAAATCTTTCAATTAAAGCGATCAATAAAATTCTACCACACATTAAAGAAGGTTATTCCTATACAGAAGCCTGCATAAAAGCTGGCTATATTTCTGATGAGCAAGGAAATAAAGTAAAAAAACTTCCACCATTTGATCCAGATGATATAAGGAATCCTGTTGTAATAAGGTCCCTTGCTCAAACGAGAAAGGTTATTAATGCAATTATTGACAAATTCGGCTCCCCTACTTTCATTCATATTGAGATGGCAAGAGATCTCGGAAAATCTTACAAAGATCGTAGAGAAATTTTAAAGAATCAAGAAGAGAATCAACTTAAAAATGAAAAGATTGTAACCATTTTGAAAGAAGAATTCGGATTAGCTGATCCAAGTGGAAAAGATATCCAAATTTATAAACTTTGGAAAGAGCAGCAAGAAAAATCTATATATTCACAAGTACACATAGTACCAGAAAGATTATTTGAGCCTAATTATGCTCAAATAGATCATGCAATTCCATTTAGTAGATCATTAAATGATTCATATCATAACAAAGTACTATGTCTTACTGAGGAGAATCAAAATAAGAAAAATCTAACACCTTACGAATTTCTCGATGGAAAAAATAATTCCTCAAAATGGCAGTCATATAAATCTTATGTTAATAGCTTAAACGAGATTAGTCATAAAAAACGAGAAAACTTGCTTAGCAAAAAGAGTTATGAAGAACTAAATGTCAAAAACTTCTTAGAGAGGGATTTGAATGATACAAGATACATTTCGAAAGATATTAAAAAACATATAGAGATGTATCTTAGACTAAATCCATCTACAACAATGAAAAGACAGGTTTACACATATAATGGCAGATTTACAGCTGAACTTAGAAGATTATGGCATTTAAGTAAAAATAGAGAAGAGAATAATAGACATCATGCTCTGGATGCGACCGTTTTAGCATCTGCTTCTTTCGGAATGGTACAAAAAATTACCAATTACCTAAATGGACATAATGGTTATGACAAGCTTGAAATACCAATGCCTTGGGATAGTTTTGACAAAGATATTTCAATAAGGATTTTTAGTACAGATCCAATTAAAGGGTTACAAAGCAATGGATTGATATCTAGATACGAAGATATTAAAGACTCAATTAAACCAATACTTGTTTCAAAACCTCCACGAAAGAAAATTACTGGACCTGCACATGCAGAGACGATTTATTCCCCAAAACTAGTAAATGATGGGTATTTTATTAAACGAGTAGATGTAAAATCAATTACAGAGAAAGATCTTCCTAACATATACGGTAACGATACTAACCTAATCGAATCAGTAAAAGAATATATTAGCAATTTCCCAGATCCAAAAGATCGTACTGATTATCCACGAAAGAAATCAAAATCTGGAGAAGGCAACATTATTAAGAAAGTTAAATTGAAAGAAGCAGCAAACCTATATGTCGAAGTTCACGATGGTAAAGGTGTAGCTGCAAATGGATCAATGGTTAGGGTTGATGTATTTGAAAAAGATAATAAAAATTATCTTGTTCCTGTATATGTACACAATCTTACAAAAAATGCACCATTACCTATGTTAACAACTGGTAGTAAAGGAAAGAAAAAATTATTAGATGATTCTTATAAATTTAAATTTTCTTTACATCCAGATGATTATTTAGAGATACAAGATAAAGATGATGTATTGGAGGGTTATTACGTAAGCACTGGCAGTAATAATGGAGCTATAAGTTATATTTTGCATGATACTTCACAAAGAAAAAATGTCTTAACTAAAAATGTATTAACAGTAAAATCCTTCAAAAAATGTAACATCTCAGTTCTTGGTGATAAATCATATATTAGTTCTGAATTTAGACAAAAAAGATAATGAGCTACCGCAGTATTGTAATATCTAATACTGCCCGATTGAATCATAGAGATAATAATCTTGTTGTTAACCAAGAAAATGAAGAGGTTAAAATACCTCTAGAGGATATATCAACAATACTTATTGATAATGCACAATCTACTATCACTACTAGCCTACTCTCAAAGGTCAATCAATACGGTATATCAGTTATAACTACTGATGATAAACATTTACCATCTGGGATCTTACTTCCATTAAATCAGCATTATCAGTCGTTAGAAAGATTCAATAAACAACTTAATCAGACAGAACCGTTTAAGAAAAGGCTTTGGCAAAAGATTATTATCTCAAAGATCAAAAATCAATCTTTATGTCTCAAATACTCAAATTTCGAAAGAGAATCTAACTATTTAGAAAAATTATCAAAAAATGTTGAATCTGGTGACAAAACTCACCTGGAGGGTGTTGCTGCAAAATATTATTTTAATTGTTTATTTGGTAAAGAATTTAAGAGAGATCAAGATATTGTAATTAACGCAGGATTAAATTACGGATATTCAATCATCAGAAGTTCAATTGCAAGAGAATTGGTATCATATGGTCTAAATCCTATAATCGGAATTAATCATTGTAATCAATATAACAACTTTAACCTAGCAGATGACTTTATTGAACCTTTTAGACCACTTGTTGATCTTTGGGTTAATAAAAATCTTAAAGGAAAAGTGTCTTTCGAAAGTGATGACAAATATAAACTTGTTGAATTAATAAATTACGAGATTGGTTACAACGATCAAATAACTTCTGTGTCAAATACTATAAAAGAAACAATAAAATCTTATACTACAACATTAATTAGGAATAATTATAAAAAATTAATTTTACCATCATTACTAGATTTAGATTTATATTATTATGAATAGTAGATTTATGAGAATAATGGTATTTTTTGATCTGCCTGTAAAGAAAAAGAAACAAAGAAAAATTTACTCTCAGTTTAGGAAATATTTGATGAAAAATGGCTACGATATGATCCAGTATTCAATCTATTCTAGAATTTGCAATGGGTTAGACAATGTTGAAAAGCATTTAAATCGTTTAGAAACAGAAATTCCTAAGAAAGGTTCAGTTAGATCTCTCGTGATAACTGACAGACAATATGGGAATATGAAGATTTATGTTGGAGAAAAAACACCAAACGAAAGAAAAATAACTAAAGATCAAATGGTAATTTTTTAAGATCCATATTGAATAAACCCCATAGGAGTGCTATTTCTAGCACTCCTATTCTATCACAGCAGGATTATTGAGGGAACAAAAACTTCATATAACGACTAGTTTCCTGTGCTTCTATTCTATCACAGCAGGATTATTGAGGGAACAAAAACTATGTTACAAATCTTGACACTTTCAGCTCAATTCTATCACAGCAGGATTATTGAGGGAACAAAAACTATGTAGTTATGCACGAAAAAATAAAATGATATTCTATCACAGCAGGATTATTGAGGGAACAAAAACATAAACATACTCCTCACATAACAACGCCCTATTCTATCACAGCAGGATTATTGAGGGAACAAAAACGCCTCGTCATCATCAGTTACGGATATATTGATTCTATCACAGCAGGATTATTGAGGGAACAAAAACTGATGTTCTTGGAATTGGTGAGAGTAAGCCATTCTATCACAGCAGGATTATTGAGGGAACAAAAACGCAGATTGGGGAGATGGTACTGAAGATATTATTCTATCACAGCAGGATTATTGAGGGAACAAAAAC
>CAZINM010000054.1:0-5619 GCA_964540605.1 uncultured Candidatus Saccharibacteria bacterium | reverse complement strand
TACATAACGACCGGGGAACGCCGAAGCGAGCACCGGGAGCAGGAGCCGTCCTGCCGCGCACCAGTCCCGAAGGAAAGGGGCGCCGATCACGAGATTCGCAAGGATCTGATATGAATATACATGTGCTTTCAATATCTGTCAACACTTTTTATTAAAATATCTCATTGTTTTTCTCTAACCATCAATAAAACGCTTTTATAACAGCTTTGACTGCTTAAAAACAATTAATGATACAACAATATTTTTTCAGTATATCAATATGAAAAAACATAACCAACATATAAAAGGTTATGCTTTGCAGAATACGCTTAAAAAAGATCCGCTATCAGAGAACGAATCCAAATGAATTCAATACCATATATGATGCAGCGATCATATTTAGGAACAGTAAAACGGAAACGATCTTAACGAAGCTTTCACTCCCTGAAAAGACCTTTGAGTTACCACCTTTGTTTTTAGCCATTGGTATTCCCAATAAAATGATTCAGTAGATTAATTTCTACATATACAGTTTCGCAGAAGACAAAAACAATTGCAAGATAATTGATGGTTTGAATTATTCAGACTCTCTGTACTTACATAAAAGCTCACCCCTAGTTAAGAATAAAGGAAATATTTTCAACTTTCCATTCACCATTAACTTCAAGATATGACAATGTCACTGTCCTATCTGACAATGAATATGTAAATTCCACAGTACTTACGCCATTAACTATTGATTTACTAAATGACTGACCACTTTTCAACATATCTAGCAAGTTTGTCGTCTTAACTGAATCGCAATTAAAACCTTTAGGGAAAGCTTCACTTAACTCACCAAGAGCCATATCATAGGTATATATTGATCGATACGAATCAGTGAACATATTTTCATATTGCTGTTCTGAGATAGTTTGAGCACTTTGACATAGAGGGATCACACTATTTAGTTGAAATTCTTGTAAATCAGCCATTAATGCACCACTAGCTTTGATAAAACCGAATGCTACAGAACCAGAACAAAGTAAAAGAATAAATACAATGATAACGACTATAACTACTACCGGACTCTTCTTACTCTCAATTCCTCCAGCACCCACTCCAAGCTCATCTTCAGAAAGATTTGCCGCAACTGACATTCTCGAAATTGATTCTGTTGAATTGGATAGTGGTAGAGCCATTAATGTCGAACCTAACATTAGATACTATTTATAATATATCACACAGAGAATAAATAACAGGATCAGACATTGCGAATAAGTTTAAACAAAAAACTTATTCTCCTTAATAAATATAGAATATTCATTATTCCGAGTTACAGAAATCATATGAGATGCAAAAATCATCAGCGAAAACTATTGATTTAATCATTTGTAACTGGCTTTCTGGAAGCAACTTTTTGTCAAAACATCCTATTGCGATAATTTCAGCTTTGGGTCCGTCTGGAGTATTAAATTTTACAACCAATACAGGAACTTGTTCTTGAAGCCGATCAACAGCTCTTACTGGATATATTTCGATAGAACCTTCTTCTATTACACCAAAAAGATTCAACCTGGCATAATCTTGTACAAATTCAACAATACTAGGTACAAGCGTTATTAATTTTCTTCGGTGATCTAATAATATCTTTTGAGTAGGTGTTAAGCCATCATAACAAACACTTGGTATTCCGAGGTTACCGAATCTATGACTTGCAGCTGACCTAGATATCTCATCTAAGAATCTTGCTAACTTTGTCTTATCACCAGTACCAGATAAATCTAAGGAGTTATAATCTACACTCCAAGAATTGTATAAACCTTCTCGGAAAGCAAAAACTTCATCATAACTTCCATAATTATCAAATCTCCTACAGACCATCTTAGCTACTATATCGGCAACAGAAGAATCCCCATAAGGTTCGGATAATACTATTATTCCCCAACTTCCAACAATTCTACCCATCTCCCTACATACTGCTTTTTCTCCCTTTGTTAATTCAAGAAAATCTAAAGATTCCATAACATTCATTAAGCAGATATCTACGGATGATCGTGAAAAAATATCTGTTGGCATCCTCTCAAAAACAGATCTTAAAATTCTCTCTGAAGCCTGATCTACTGTTGAGGCATCAAATTTAACACCTCTTAACATGAAAAAATTTGAAATAACATGAGTAATTAAGCCTTGTATTGAATTTATTATCGATCTTCTATCATTTGTATCACCTTCAACTACCAGATCCTGAGAGTCTGGGTTGTTTGTCACTCCGTATAGATGTTGAATGTAAAACATTCTTAACGCCCTTGCAAAACATATTAATGGATCTTGAGTTAGAGGAATTGTAAAGAAATCAAAATATCTTTCTGTATCAAAAATTGGAATATTATCTTCAAACCAGATCGAAATATCGTTTGGGTTAACTATTGGATAATCTCTTTCAATCAATCTGACTATCTCTAAAAATGAATCTTTAGTAAATTCGAGAACCGAAGGATCTTGCAAATCTTGCAACTCAGGGTGATGTAATAAACCACTGTTTTCAAAGCCCAAAGAAATTGGATCTGATGTATCGGCATATAATCTTTCTGCTGGGTCAGGCGACATTTTATGAAAAATTAAGATATTAAAAAGCTAGAGATTATACCATACTATAGGCCTTTAAGTAAGAAAATTTTCACTAACTAGTAATACTTATTAAATTTTATAAGGACAACAAATAAAGAGGATTAAAAATGCTACTACATCATAGTATTTACACTTCACGATACCCTATAAGACCTTTTTAATCGAGTTCAAAGTTAAAGATTTAGAAGATCTTCTTCTCTTAATCTCATAAAATGACTATCTAAAGATACAACCTGCCTAATATGAGCTTGCTCTTGTTCATCGAACAATCCTCTCTCAATAGGCACTAAAACTGCTCTATTCCCAGTATCACAAGCATATAAAATATAAAGAGTTAATCCTAAAACATTACCATTTGTAATGGTTCTTATTGGAAAAATTTGTACATCAGCTGTGTCACCTATGTCGTCATCTACAGTTTGGAGATATTGTGAAATTTTTAAATGGATTTGGGGCGCTTTCTGATCCAACACTTCTTGGTGCATCCAAGAGATAGAACTTACAGTAGGATTCTCAATTGGCGAAGCGACTTCCCCCAAATTACAATAAACAGAAGCTAATTCGTCTAATGTAGGATCTTGCAGATTAATATATTGAAGCAACTGTTCTAATACCGGATTCCATTTACTTTTTTTCAAACGATCATACCTATATTTAATCATTGCCGAAATATGCTTTGCTAATAATTTGCGATAAGCTATTTCAGACTGAGAATCCAGAGTATGCTGTACCCATAATTTTCCTAACTCTACTAAAAGTCTTTGTATATGGCCGTTCTGTTCAAACGCATCTAACTCTCTCATTCTTGAATATAAGTATTCTCTTACTGTGACTTCGTTTACATCACCCAAAACAGGCATTGATGTGTATAAAGTCCACAAAATCTCTCCAGCAGCTCTACCAGCTTCTTCAGAATAAGTGGCTCCTTCATAAAAAGGATGTTCACTATCTTGTTGCTCAAATCTTTGATCATCATGTAGCATTTTAGCTACTAGCTCGAAAATTGTATTACTTGCGAATAATTTTAATGGCGAAATATCCCAATCATATCCTAACCACTCTACAGGAACTCTACCTAAACCTTCACCCCTTGTTTCAAGCAATAGATCTAATGAGACGGATCCTTCATCAAGATTTAAGTCTAAGGCTTTATATATGAGTTGACTATTTAGCGATCTTAAGGCTCTTCCTAATCTAACTGGTAAAAAAGTGTCATCAAAGGAATCTAATACTTTACCATCAATAGGGTTTTCAGTCGTAATATCCTCAGCTTTAAGACTCATTTTAAACCATTCTACAAAACCGGATAACTTAGCTGTTTGTCCTTCACGATGTTCTAAATCTTGATGATAGGCTTCTAAAACTTCACCAAATGTCTGTGATGTTTCAGACAATTCCGCAGTAACTTGAGAAGTTTCGTGAATTATGGGTATCTGAGAACGAGCACCAGTTAAGTTTCTTGGAGACATTGTTTCGTTAATAATTTTATTAACTGGATATTATACTATAAGTTCCTAAAGTTAAAATAATTGAAATGTAAGACTAAAAACTAAGTTGAATTAATATTTAGAAAAGAATAAAATATTATAGGTTTTATATTTCAATATAACAGTTAAAGTAAATGGAACCAACCGAACATACAGAAAACTTTTATTGTACTGATGTTGCAACATTAGAAGATCCTTTCACTTTTCCTTTCGATTATCACTTTCGTGGTTTTAGAAGAGATATTGATGAAGCCATAAGAAGGAGATCACTTTTCAATGTTAAAACTGAAATTGTACATGAAGATCGAGCTGTTTATACTTTCTCTGGACCGTTATGTCCCTTTGAAAAAGTTGATCTAACAGTTCACTACCCTTTCGAACCAAGTCATAAATGGGTTCCTTTGATACTAGCAACTCAATTTCCATTTATCGGAATAGACTTAAATCCAAATCTTGCAAGAAATCATGCAATGCCTTGTGCTGTAATACCATATATGCCGAGAGATTCTTGAGATATTCACTCTCTAGAGAGATTAAAATATTATAGATCACCTATATCTTCAGATTATTCAGTGCGATATAACTGTATGAATCAAGCTTTCTACCCATATTTAAAAAAAATGAGTTTTTGGTCTTGGGATCATTAGACACATCTACGGCCACCTTGTATATCAATAGGACACAGATCAAATGCATTAGATCAAGCTATTGAGGGTAGAAAAGTTACGATAAATAAAAATGGTGAGGATGCAGATACAACTTATATTCAAGATTTACTATTTGATACGACTGGGGCAGATGGCTGGGAAGATAGATCATTTGATCTAATTTCCACACTTTTACCAGAATGTAGAGATGAACATCTCCATTTCTATGTCGAAGCAGATAGATTGGAACTCGAAATATATATGTCAGAAAGACCTTTTGTACACAAAGAACCAAAATATTACTGCTACAATTATGCAAAGGTTGATATTGTTCAAGAAGCATGTAAAATCGTCAATCCTAGACTTGTTTTTTACAAACCTAAAGGATGTGTATTACAAGGAGATATTCCTACATACCCTATTGGAGAGATTGGTACTTTCCCAATCGAATATTGTTAATATCATCAAGGCTATTTCTTCACTCCTAAAACATAGAACGCAGGGATCATAGATAAGTATTTACAAATATACAGGTCTAGGTCTAGGATATTCACTATCTAAAAGCAATCCCGCCTGATATCCTGATCCTCTTATGTATAGTGATATCTGTTGTTGTACATCATTGGGAAGGAAACCAAGAATAAATTTTATAAATTGTTGTGCGAGTTTCCCAGGATGTCTACGATATTCACTAACTAAAAGTGAAATTCCATAACTTAATCTTATATCATGTAATTCAGTCTTAGATAAATTTTTTATTTCTGCGATAATTCTTTTAGTATCTTTCGCTCTTATGTTTCGATGAAGACATCTCATTAAAATGCTTGGAACAGGCTCTAAAACTGAAACTTCTTGAGTGCCAATTGCAACGGTTGTAAACCAATCTCTAGGAATCG
>CAZINM010000053.1:0-5998 GCA_964540605.1 uncultured Candidatus Saccharibacteria bacterium | reverse complement strand
GCTCAAGATCGAAGTAACAAATCCAAAAATTGTAAAGATTGGCTCTTTTACCAGTAAAGTGATCGGAAAGTAATACCACCAGCCTCCATTAGAAAATTCACCTAGTAGGAATGAACGATGTCCAAAGATATTATGTTTGAAAACGTTCTCATAAAAACCATTTATGTATTGAGGAAAGGGTAGTGGAATATTTAAATATATATATTCGAGGATATTTCCAACTGTTTCAGATGTGCGTTTGATTGTTGTAAATCCATCTAGATTTGCGAGTAATTTAGCCTCATTTCCATAAGTCATATCAGCAAGAACTGAGAATTGAAATTTATATGCAACAGAGAGCATTAAAACTATCATAACAACTAATAAAAAAGGTTGTTTTGCTGATTTGAATATTCGTGCAAAGAATGCACAGTCGGTATTTTTTAAAAAATTATAAATAAACAAGATCAATAAGAGTGTCACTGTAGTAAACACAGCGGTGTATTTTGAAAGCAATGCAATTGTTATAGTGAAAGCCAGGAATAATAAAGATCTTATCCCTTTTTCCTTAATTTTTTCTTTATTTTTTATAAAATCGTAAAAAGCAAGGATAGATAAGAATATTGTTATTGTCGAAGCTGCATCGGTTGTAACAAGTCGGGCATGAGCAATGAAATTGGGATCGAAAGCAAATAGAATAAGTAAAATAAAAGCGACCTTGTATGAGAAAAGTTTTGAAGCGTAGTAATACAAAAGATATAGTAAGATACCAGTTACTAAGATCATCGTAAATCTAGGTCCAAATAGAACATTTTTAGAAAATTCGATCCTCCCACCGTTTAGATCTACAAATTCAAATGATATCTCGTCTTTTTTTGAATATATCCAATTTTCACTATCAAGATCTGGAGTTATAAGATCTTTATCGAACTTTGTTGGAAGAGCAGCGATTAGGTTAAATAGATATGGATGATGTTGGTTCAACCTAAGATCTCCAGTTTCAAGTAACATTACACCTCTTGTAAGATGGAATTTTTCGTCAGTAGTATCACTTTTATTTTGTATAGAAATTATCGAGATTGTAATAAATAATAAGATGACCAACAAAGGTGCTATTATATTGAATATTTTTCTGGTATTCTTCTTGAAAGGTTTTGTTATTTCACTGACCATTTATAAAGTTTTTTAAAATTACTAATGAAAATTGCGATCTTTGATTATGATAATACATTATCTGAAGGTTATTCTAAATATGATGTCGGTTTTGCACTTGAAGATGCCGGATTAATTAAAAAAGGTTTTAGACAAGAGATCGAAAAGCTAGAGAACGATTATGATGATGGATTATTTGATTATAACGAGAAATTCTTAAAGGATAAACAAATATTCATTAAATATTTCAATGGATTAAAAAGGACCGATATTGTTAGATTCATAAATGACGATTTTGATCTAAGTAAAAATCAATATCCTTGGGCAAAAGAACTCATTAATAAGTTACATGAAAACGGCTTTATAGTAGTAATAATTTCAGGTTGTTGGGATTTTATCATAGAAGAAGCACAGGAGATTTTAGATTTTGATACTTTCTATGCTTCAGAATTTGTAATAAGAGACAGTAAACTGACAAAAGAATTTGTACAGATAATGGATAACAATATGAAAAGAAAGATCGTTGAGAGACTTCTAAAAGACTCTGAATTATCTATCGGAATGGGTGATAGCACAGCAGATTTTGAGATACTTGATAGGGTAGATCATCCGTTTTTGATCAGTAATAATAAAGAAGCAGTTAATGCCTCAAAAAATAAGAATTTCACACTTGTTAATAAAGAAAATGCAGGCGAGGTAATTATTGAATTATTGAATAGTATCAGGTAAAAGGGGTGACCTATTATCTCCTGAGTAAAAGATATTCAGCTGATGTAAAGCTCTTGTCATAGCAACATATAATAATCTTGAGTCATCGATCTCGTTATATCTTTCACCATCTACACCAAATACGATTACAGTATCAAACTCTAACCCTTTAGCATATTTGACAGGAAGTATCTGAATACCTGTGTGAAAATTCTCTTCACTATAGCTGAAAACTGGCAGATCTAAATTCCACAGTTTTATTATTTCTAGTAGCTTATCAGCATCTTTTTCGTTTTTTGTGATAATTGCTATTGTTGGGGTCTCGTTTTTAATTTCTTTTTTAATAAGATTTAATAGAGATCCTTTAAGATATTTTTTATCAAAGATATCACAATCATATTTATACAAACCGACATCACTACCATGTCTTAGTACTGCCTCTGGTAGTTTATAAGATGTTGGAAAGGATCTTTTAATAATATTGTTCGCGAACTCTATAATTTCATGAGTTGATCTATAAGATCTGTTTAGGTCGTGTGTAGATATTTCAGTATTTAATTCATTTGATAAATAAGGTATAAAATCAGCCCAATCTGTAATATGGTAAGGAGGCATAATAGCTTGAGCCACATCTCCAGCAAAGGTAATATTATTATTCTTACTATATCTAGAAAGTGATATTAATTGAAATGGGCTAAGATCTTGTGCTTCATCAACAATTATATAATCGTATTGATCTGTCGAAGTGCCATAAAGGTATTTCTGTATCTCCAATAGGGGAGCCAGATCATTTATTGAATAACCTTTTAATGAAGGCGGTTTTTTAAATATATCTAAAGATTCTTTAACTGTATTTAGTAATATTGATGGATCATCAACTATGTCATGAGAATCCATCTTTGGTAGCTGTCTAATGAAATTTATATATATCTTATAAGGATCTAGAGAGTTCTCAATATATTGTTTTATTTGTCTAATTCTTTTCTCTTCTGTATCAGCTCTGCCAAGTGCGTTTCCTAATATATCAGGATTTTCGAATCTTCTTGTTGCAAATACTGCTTGAGTAGAAAGATCTAACAATTCTTTGATCGATAGATCTTTGTGAGATATTTTCATCTCTAAAAATCTTTGATTAATATCGTATCCAACTGAAGTTGGGATATTTTCTAATAATTCCTCTTCGAAATCTTCTAAATACCTTTTAAGTAGAAGTAACAATTTATAAGAGCCTTTAAATTTCATTACAGCATTAGATCTTTCATAGTCCATAACATGCTTATTTGTAAAATCTAAGATCTTTCTTGCCCAGAATAAATAAGTATCTTGATTGATCCCACTAACACCTAAGCTTGGTAATACATCTGAAACATAATCTAAGAAAACCTTATTTGGAGCTATAACAAGCGATCTCTCTGGTCTTATTTCTTCTTTGTATGTGTAAAAAAGATAAGCAAGTCTATGTAGTATGATCGTAGTCTTACCTGATCCAGCAACACCTTGGATCAAAATTGGTTGGTTTATATCATCTCGTATTATCTGATTCTGTTGAGCTTGAATTGTTGAAACGATCTCTGATAGTTTCTTACCCAGTCTTTTGTTTAATTGAGATAATAGAAATTCATCTGCTGCAGCATTTCCAGTTTTTACTTCATATACCTGATTAATTCTCCCTGTGGATATGCTTAACTGTCTTTTTTGTTTTAAATCCCCAGTTTGCTTACCAACAGGACTATCAAAAAAAGCTTCTTCTGTTGGACCTTCATAATTATAGTAAAGATTAGAGATCGGAGCTCTCCAATCTGAGATGAGAGTGGTGTTATCATTCTTATCAAAATAGGCGAATTTCCCAATATAAACGATTAATTCTCTTGCTGGAATATTTAGATCAGCCCTTCTATCAAAGATCACTTTTCCAAAATAAGGATTATCTAGAGTATCAAGAGATCTATTAATTCTTTCGATCAAATTCTCCATCTCTTTTAAAAGCTTGTTGTATGTGCTTATCGCATCTGTCTTATCATCACCAGTTTCAGTATCTATCAACCAAATGAAGTGTTCGATCTGTTCCTGCAGATTTGACATCTGATCTATTCCTTTCCGAACATCTTCAATAATAAGCGATAAAGTTTTCTGTAAGTGAGGGTATTCTTCAATTTGAAGTGGGTCTGTAGGGTTGATCGAGGAGAAGTCTGATATAGCGTCAATTTGCTTATGGACGGGGTTCAAATACTTTATAAAATCCTGCATTTCGTTTGTTGCAAACTTAAATGACCGTATAAAATAGACTATTTATGCTATTTTTGCAAGACCTAGACATTGATCTCCTGAATAGAAGACAACACTTTGACCTGATGCAGGAGCCCATTGTGGTATTTTAAATGTGGCTACGAGATTTTTATCATTAATGACTTCGATTGTAACTTGTGATAATTCGCCTCTATATCTTATTGTAGCATCAAGATCTTTATATTCTGTTAAAGGTTTTTCATTGATCAAAGACAGATCTCCAAGAATCAGTTCATCTTTCCATAATGAAGGGTTCAGTCTCCCTTTTGCAACATATAAGATGTTAGAAGTAACATCTTTTGAATGTACGAAATATGGTTCGGACAATCCTCCAATCATTAAACCTTCTCTTTGACCATTTGTATAGAACCAAACTCCTTCGTGTGTACCTACTTTCTTTTTGGTATCTATATCTACAATGTCCCCATTTAACGGTTTAAGTTTCTCAGATAAAAATTGTTTAAGTTTAATTTTCCCAACAAAGCATATTCCTTGGCTATCTTTTCTATCAGCAGACTTAAAGTTATATTTCTTAGCTATCTCTCTTACTTCAGATTTTGTAAGATCACCTATAGGGAAAAGTGTTTTACTTAATTGCGATCCATTCAATCCAGCTAAAAAATATGTTTGATCTTTCCTACTATCTTTAGCTTTATATAGATTTCCATCTGATGTTTTTGCATAGTGACCTGTTGCAATGAGATCAGCACCATCGGCTAAAGCACGATTTAAAAATGTATCGAATTTAATATATTTATTACATAAGATATCAGGATTTGGGGTATTTCCCATTTTGTACTCGTTATAGAAATCATCCATAACAAGTCTGGAATACTCCTCTTCAAAATTATAAATTCTAAAATTTAGTGATAGTTTCTTAGCAGCATCTTCGACATGATCAATATCTTCTTGCCATGGGCACTGTTTTTCTAGAGAGCTATTTAGATCTTCCCAATTTTTCATATAAACCAATTCTATATCGTATCCTTGTTCCTTGAGCAAAGCTGCTGAAACAGTACTATCAACACCACCAGAAATTGCTACAAATACTTTCTTTTTCATAACCAAGATTATATCATTACAACAATGATCCGTAACGCTTTAATAACAAAGAATTTTCCTCTGTTCCTTTTCGGGGTACTACTTTTGATAGCGACTTTTATATTTTTAAAGGATTGGTTATCTCAAAATAATACAGATCTAGTGAAAATTGAGATAAATAATGATGCTACATTAAAACTTGAAGTTGCAGATACCGATTATCTCCGTAGTAAGGGCTTAATGTACAGAGAAGAGCTTGAGGAGGATAGGGGAATGTTGTTTATTTTCGATGATCTTGTTAAAAATGGATTCTGGATGAAAAATACATTGATACCTTTAGACATGATATTTATTGATCCTGAAGGTAAAATTGTAGAGATATTTGAAAATGTACCTCCGTGCAAGGTTACAAATTGCGAAAGTTATACTCCTGAGAAGATGTATAAATATGTTATTGAGTTAAACGGTGGATCATCTGAAGAGCTTGATATTCAGCTGGGAGATGAGATCTTATCAGAAGATATAATTACTCAGCATCAATAGCATACATAACACCCTGTACTTTTTCACCCCAGGTAGGACAGTTATAACAGTAGTAAGGTTCCATTAATTCAGGTGTAACAGCACCTTTATCAAAATAGCCAGTTTTAATGATCTTTGCATGAGTTTCAATAGCTTGCTCATAGCTTGTAAAGACATATGCATTAGACTGACCACCCATACCTGCATAGTTGTAAGGTCTATAATTGTGTAGACCACCACCAGACTCAATAATCGAAATAGCTGGCATTAAGTTGTAAGGTAAACCATATCTATTTGCAACTTCAACAAA
>CAZINM010000052.1:0-6521 GCA_964540605.1 uncultured Candidatus Saccharibacteria bacterium | reverse complement strand
GCATCTGAGCCTCTTCATCTCCTTCTTCACGAAGTCTTTGTTGATCTAAAAATCTCTCTAATTGATCTTGAGGATCATTTAACTCTGAGAATGCGTTAGCTAGTTCACTGCCAGCAATTATTGGATGGAATCTATCTGTTTTTCGTGGATCCTTACTATTCGCTTTTGCTAATGGTGATAGATATTTTGGTACGCCAACTAGAAATATCGGGCCTGGGATCGTCGGTCTGATCAATTTCCATAATGCATCAGCGATCCTACTTCTATTCATAGACTCTTCAAGATCTTCCTCTGTATTATTTTTCAATGCTTCGTAAAGTTTATCTACTGGATCTTCTAGAACATCAACATTGAATTTCTCTTTTATTATGTCGCAAAAGTCCACTCTTTCCCATTCTTTGTCCAGATCGATCTCAAAACCTCGTACATTAAATTTCAATGTTCCATAGACTTTATTTAGTACATATTTGAACATCTCCTCCGTAAACTCCATTCCTTGCTCATAATCTGCATAAGCCCAATACCACTCCATTGCTATGTGTTCTGGAAGATGTTCATCACTGAACCCCTCATTTCTAAATCTAGGTCCCAGATCATAAACTTTGTCAAAACCGGCTCCAAGTAACCTTTTTAAAGGTAATTCATGAGAGATCCTTAGATAGAAATCCTCACCTAATGCATCATAATGAGTTACAAATGGTCTCGCATCAGCTCCACCTGTTGTATGCTCTAATACAGGATTATTTATTTCATAAAAACCATGTTCGTTTAAAAAATCCCTAACAGCTTGCCAAAATAATGATCTTCGTTTAAATCTTTCTTTGACCTCTGGATTCATTGTCATATCTAGATATCTTCGCCTAAAACGAGATTCCTTATCAACAATACCATTCCATTTGTTAGGTAATGGTCGTAAAGATTTTGAAAGTAATCTTATACTCTCTACTAAGATCGATTCTTGACCTGAATTAGTTTTCGTTACAGTTCCGGAAGCTTCAATATGGTCTCCAATATCTAGCAGATCAAAATGTTCAGGACCGATGATCCCATCTTTAGGAGATGTATTAACTACATTTTGGAGTTTGATATAAAGTTGTATCTTACCGCTATCATCCTGTAGATCAATGAATTGAAGTTCACCATGTTTTCTCCATGTCATTATTCGACCAACAACATTGACCTTTTTATTAACTAAAGAGTCAAAATCTTTAACAATTTCAGAATTATAACTAGATCTATTTCCATTCGAAGGATATGGATCAATTCCAAGTGAAACTAACTTCTCAACTTTATTAAGTCTTTGAATTCTTTGACCTTCAAGATCGCTATGTGGCTGGTTTTCCATTTTTATATCAATAAATTTAATAAAAAACGCCCTTGTATCAAGCATCTAAGCTAAATACAAAGGCGTTTGAACGCGGTACCACTTTGCTTCGTCTTCAACATTTTTAATTAATGAAGACCTTTTAGACATTAAAGTCTTACAAACTTACGCATTGATGCGGATGGTTCTACTTTTCATTTATGAATTTCTTCCATCTGTTCAAGGGTCTTACTTCGCCTTTAATTTACTTTAGTTTACTCTCAGATATTGTAAACCTCTCTGTTAAGTGTAAAGAAAGCTCCCTATCATCACATTTAAATTATAACAGGATTTTAGGATTATTTAAAACTATCTATGATGCTTCTTAAAAATGCAGATACATCGGGAATTTGGATATCCATAATACCAAAAGCGAGATAGAAACCGATTATCAGAAGTGCAACAATAATTGCAGTTCTTAATGCAAATTTCAGAACCTTCCAAAGTACTGCAAAAACTACCATTGCGATAACAATAGTTATTATCAGATTTATTGTTTCTTGATCTATCATAATCGTATTATAAATTATAATTATTAATTATGGTAACTTTCTTCAAACAATCCAATCAAATCTTTATTATCAAGACCTCTGGAATTCAAATATTTTTTCCATTTTTCATTGATACTTCCAACTACAGTACTATGATACACAACTGAACTATTGTTATAAAGTTCGAAAGATGGAGATAAACTAATTTGAGAAAGCCCATTCGTTATTAAACTGTTCAACTCTATCTTGATCTTGTTATTTATACTTTCCTTTGGAATAATAGTTAAAATATCAACTTTTGATCTTATTTTATTTACAGCTATAAAATTCAATCTGACATTTATTTCTGAGTTCGATGTATTAATGAGTATTTTAATTTTGGAACTAACATCAAAACAAGGAAGAATAATGGCGATATCTTCTGATATATTAATATCTAGATTATAATTTTTATTTTTTATTTCGATCTTTCTCATATTTCTCATTAAACAAATGTATTATCCTTTCAAGTTCAATTGCGTATTCAAGCGGTAATTGATTTGTATATTCAGAAAAGTAACCTGACAATATCATCTCTCTTGCTTTATTCTCATCAATTCCTCTTGAGAAAAAATAATCAAACATAGATCTTGAGATGTTAGAAGCTAAAGCCTCATGCTCTACTGTTGAAGAATCATTATTAACAACAAGCGTCGGATAAGCTTTAGAAACAGATACCTTTGATAACTGCACATTATTACAACTAATAAATGAACTGGAATTTTTCGCATTTTTAGAAATATCTACTTTCCCTCTGAATGTAGCAATACCATTACTTTGACAAATTGTTGTTGAATTTATTAGGGATCTAGTATTTGGAGCATTATGTAACATCTTTGCACCAGAATCTATATTCTGATCCTTTTCTGATAATGCAATTGAATTTACTGATCCATAAGCATTTTTACCATTCAGTAGAACTGTAGGATATTTCATTGTGACTTTTGATCCGATATTAACATCAAGCCACTCAATTGAGGCATTTTCCTCTGCTAAAGACCTTTTAGTGACCAAGTTATATACATTCCTTGACCAATTCTGCAAAGTAGTGTATTTCACTTTTGCGTTCTTTAGAGCATATATCTCAACAACTGCAGAATGTAGTGAGGATCTCAAAAACTGAGGTGCAGTACATCCTTCAATATAATGAACTTGAGAATTTTCATCAGCAATAATTAATGTCCTTTCGAATTGACCCATATTATCAGCATTTATCCGGAAATATGTCTCGATCGGAAAATCTAATTTGACATTTTTTGGTACATATACAAAACTTCCCCCACTCCAAACAGCGCCATTCAATGCAGTAAATTTATTTTCACCAAAATTGACAAGTTTCCCAAAGTATTTTTTGAATATCTTTGGGTATTTTTTTAACCCGTTCTCTATCGAATCGAAAATTATACCTGTTGAATCAAATCTCTGATTCAACTTATGATATATTATCTCTGACTCATATTGTGTGGATACACCAGCTAAAAGAGATCTTTCATGTTCAGGTATCCCTAATTCATCAAACTGTTCTTTGATCTCTTTAGGGACATCATTCCAATCGTTATTCATATTTTTATCACTTGAGGCATAGTAAATAACCTTATTGAAATCTATATTATTCAGATCTGGTCCCCATTTAGGAAGTGATAATTTAAGGAATTTTTGAAATGATCTTAAGCGATAGTCAAGCATCCATTCAGGCTCTTCTTTCTTTTCTGAAATATATTTAATTGTTTTTTCATCTAGACCATGCTTTAAATATTTCATTACTTTTTAAAGTTCATCAATTATCTCTTTACCACCAGATCTTTTTATAACACCATCCTCAATGAAATGAATATGATCAGGTTTAATATAATCTAAAATATTTTTATTATGTGATACCAATAAGACGGATGAATTATTGTTTTTCACGAAATCTTTTATCAGATCAAATATAGTTTCTACAGATCTGTAATCAAGACCAGAATCTATTTCATCAAGTAAAGCAAGTTTAGGTTTCAAGATCATCATTTGTACTATTTCCATCTTTTTTTTCTCACCACCAGAAAAGCCTTCGTTTAAATTTCTTTCATAAAACGACTCATTCAAACCAACCTTATCTGTATATGCAGTAAAGATATCTCTAAAAGTCCATGGGTCAATAGGATCTTCTGGATGTATTGTGTTATATGAAAGTCTTAAAAAATCAACGACTGAAACTCCTTGCACTTCAACAGGCTCTTGAAATGCTAAAAATATTCCTTCTTTAGATCTTTCAACAGTTTTTAGCTGGTATAGGTTTTTATCATCAAAAAAAATATCCCCTTGATATTTATTATCATCAAACATAATTGTCTTAAGTAATGTTGATTTTCCTGACCCATTTGGACCAATCAAAAGATGTATCTCAGATCTATTGATATTCAAATTGATCTTGTTCAAAATATTCTTCTTTTTAATTGTAAGTGATAGATTCTTTATGTGTAATATTCTATTTGCCATAAGGGTTATCATGATATATGATTATCGTAGAGTATATATAAATTCATTACTCATTGAAATGGCAGAAGAAAAGCAAGCTAAAAGGGTCATTACATTGGAGGATGTGAAGTTTAATGAGGCCAATAAAGCTATGGCAGCATTATCTTGTATCCCAATTGTAGGTTTGATCATGTTCTTTGTTGAAAAAGAAGATTTATTTGTACGATACCACGGTATCCAATTTGCATTACTTAGCTTAGTAACATTAGTAGCATGGATCCCATGTGTTGGCCAATTACTTGCTTTAGCACTACTAGTAGCATTTGTTATGGGTGTGATAAAAACACTTAAAGGTGAGAGATTTGATCTACCAGTCGTATCAGATCTAGCAATAAAATTAATGAACAGCGTTCAATAATTATTTAGTAATAATGATACTTAAGAGGGAATTTATATTCCCTCTTTTTTATTTTTTATAAACTCACAAAACAGCTTCCTTACGCTATAAATATGATATACACATTTATGAACATATATGCTATTATCCTCCTGCTGCCGATAACTTATTAAATTAGTTATCGCTTTTTTTATTTATGGAAACAAAAATTAAGGGTCAACTTGCTCTCGATCTTGAGCCTCCTACTATTACAAAGGATCAAAAGATTGTTGATAGAAATTTTATAGTTGATTCTATAAAGAAAACTTCGAAATATATCTCTTCCCTACTTTTTTAGTTTTGATCTTCTTTTGTAGGGTACTCCGTTGAAATTGCGGATATTTTTCTATAATTATTGTTTAATTCGTATTTTTATAATAGAATCTTTGAGTTATATGTCGGGGAGTAGTTCAGATGGCTAGAACGCTGCGTTTGGGACGCAGAGGCCGCAGGTTCAAGTCCTGTCTCCCCGACCATATAGGACGTGATTTTCAGAAATATCACGCAAAGCCTGATATAGTGGGCTTATCTCAATGTTCGTAAGTTCGTAATTTTCATAGGTAGGTACGTTCGTAAACATACTGCCTAAAATATCCCTTCTCTGATCGAAGGTTGCTATTTCCCAGTATCGGTCAATTCTTGATCCAAACTTTGCTAACTTTCGTAACTGGGTTAGTAGATCGTTGTAATCAATAGTTTCCTCATTCAATTCCATTTGAGCAAGTGTCTTTTTATCTTCCAAGTCAGATAAAACTGCTCTAAGTGCATCTTCATCAAGTAAGCCTTTTTTATGATCTTTATATGAATCAAGCTTTTCTTTTTCGATCGACTTAACTTTCTTTTCACATTCATCAACTCTTTTACCTGCTTGTAGCTCTTGTTCCTCTAATCTTCTACCAACAAACTTCCTGACAATCTCCATAACTTCATCACTTATTTGCAATGATTCAAGAGCTTTATCAAAAGCTTTCTGGATGTCTTTTGCTTTAATATTTACAGCACCATGCTTTCTGTTTCGGCAACAGTAATAAAGATGCTTTTTACCGCTTCCTCCTGTAGAGTAAGCCGCATAAAGTGGCTTGCCACATTCTGGACAGGCAACAAATCCTTTATAAAGAAAGTCTAACTTTCCTTTTTCTGCTTTTCGTATATTTCCTCTTGATTCCATAACGTCTTGAGCTAATAAAAATATATTTGGTGTAACAATTGGTTTATGCAATCCTTGATTCTTTTTACCAATTTTCTTGTATTCTATTTGCCCCATGTAAGCTACATTACTTAGTATATCCTGAATTCTACCTTTTGAAAATTTCTTCCCCTGACGTGTCTTGAAATCTAATTCATTATAAAGCTTCTCAGATATTGTTTGAAACGAATACTTCCCAGTTACATATAGTGAGAAGATTTTTCTTACAACTTCTGCTTCTTCTGGAATAATTTGCATAATTTTTGATCCAGTTCTAACTTCGTAACCATATGGTGGCACTGACATGTGATAGCCACTTTCGAATCTCTCAACAATACCTTTTCTAACTTCCGTTTTGAGGTTATCACTATAATACTGTGCCATTGAAGCCATTATATTTTCGAGAAAGATCTCATGTGGAGCTGTACCCAATTGTTCAGTACATGAGATTAGGTTTGTCCCATACTTCATAAGCATTGCTCTAATCGCAGAGTGATCAACGATTGATCGAGCAAATCTATCTAGCTTATGAATAACTACTGCATGAAC
>CAZINM010000051.1:0-6731 GCA_964540605.1 uncultured Candidatus Saccharibacteria bacterium | reverse complement strand
ATCGGTATGTATACGGTAATACTTACTAATTCTATTTGAAATAAAATTAGATATAGAGATGTTAGCATCTGGTCTTTTAGCTGAAATATTTTCCCAGATCCTTAAAAAATGTGAGCTTAAATTAAAGATCAACTTTGTTGATCCTTTCTGTTTATTTGAGTAAATATATCTTTGATCCCAAATGTATCTCATAGGAGAATATGAATAGCAGATATGTAAGGTATCAGTTGATGTTATAACACCGCCGACAGTTGAAGCTGTTGAACTTATAACTAGATCATAGTCAGAAAAGTCCCAAACTTCTGTCGCTATTGGCCAAAGAGGTATAGTTTGGCGATAATATTTTGAGATAAATGGTAAAGAATTTAAGAAAGAGAAGTTGATCTTATGCTCAAGTATAGATTTTGAAATTTTTGAACTTTTTGATACATCCCCAAATAAAGCATAAATATTTGCTTGTGGAAATAACTCGCACATACACTCTAAAACTCTTTCAGCACCTCTCATCTTCCAAAGCCAATTATGGACGATCGCAACTTTTAATTTGGAGATATCTTTTTTATTTAGATCTTTAATCATCGTACTCAACTATTGTTCGATATTTTCTTCTCTTTAGACGGTTAGAAAATCCAAGTACTATTGAAGAACCTGAGAACAAAGATAATCCACCTATCACCCCAATTACTCCAGGAACAAAAATGTTTTCATCAAAGATGCCTGTTTTTGGTTGTTGAATTGAACCTCCTGTATCTTGTATCGTAAATGATACTGAACTCGGTTTATATGACAAAACATTTTGAGGAGGACTTCCATCTGCCAACAAAACAGATTTAAAAGGCTGATCTTGTCCTGAATACTCCCAATCAATTTTCACACTACCCTCTTTGATAGCTTGAAATGTGATCCTACCGAAAACATCCGCATTTCCATCTGTATTATAAAGAGTCCCACTCCCCGATTGAGTAAAACCTGTTAGCATTACAACGCCATTTTCATTATCTGTAGTCTGTTGATCATTTGGGAATTGTAAAAACAGACCATTATTTCTCTGTGCTTTAACTATGCGTAATTTTGTTGGATCAAAGGTTATAACACTTCTTGCTTGAATCAGATCTTCTCCATCAGAATTGATCAAAATATCTATCGTAAAATTTGCACCTTCTGCTACATATCCACCAGATGGTGTTATACTCAGGCTAGGAGATGCAAAAACGGTAGTAGGAAATAGGAAGAAAGTTAGAAATCCTACTAATATTGCAAACTTTTTAGATAGTAAAAAACTCATGATGAAATTCTAACATTTTTGATTATTCTATACTAATATTATAATAATACGATGGACAATCAAAAAAAATCATCAGTACTAATAAGTATAGTAACTTATAAAGCTGAAGACTATGTTAAAAAATGCTTAAATGCTCTTAATTGGACAATTCGTTATAAAAATATTTATATTTCGATAATCGATAATTCTCCAACAAATAGTATTGAGAAATATGTTGATAGTTCTGGATTAGATGCAGCTTATCACTTTACTGGTGATAATATGGGTTTTGGAAAAGGCCATAATTTTGCTCTTCAGAAATTTATTGATCAGCATGGATTCCCTCCTGATCTGATCCTTATTTTAAATCCTGATCTCATTCTAAAAGAAAAACCTTATCGATTAATGTTAACTGCAATTCTTGATGATCCCACTCTCGCCATTGTAGGACCAAAATTATACTCGAAAGAGGGTCATGTTGAACGATCAGCTTTCACAGATCCTAATGCAATAGAATATCTTTCAGGATTTATTTCCAAACTACTCGTACCTAGGATCGATATTTACACTGGATTGATAGCACCTAAAAAGACATCATTTGTAAAAGGATTGTCAGGAGCATGTCTATTAATTAAAAGGGAAGCCATTAAAAATAATGTCATATTTGACCCAAAATATTTCATGTACTTTGAGGATCTAGACCTTTGTAAAAGAGTTTCAAAAGATGGGTGGAAAATAAAATATATTGAAGAAGCAAGAGCTGTCCATTCGAGAGGAGCATCAAGCGAGGGTAAAAAAGATCGAGATCTATGGCTAAAAAGGATGATGTATGAATCTTTAAGTCTATATTTCAAAAAGAATAAGGGAATGATAAATATTTTTATTTTATGGACTACTTTTTCACTTGTGCTTAAGATAAAATCAATGCTTGGAATTGATAAAAAGTGGGCAAGAGAAACAGCGATCTCAATAGATAAAATATTTCAAGGCAAATCATGAGTGCCTTTCAAGACTTTCTATATGGTGCAATTCAAGGTGTAACAGAGCTTCTACCTATATCAAGTTCAGGTCATTTGATTTTAATATCAGATCTTTTTGATCATGAGCCTACTATGCTTACGCTAACTTCTCTACATTTAGCCAGTGCTTTGGCATTAATCATTGTTTATAAAAATCAAATAGTACAAAAAATTAAACAGAAAGATATCACATACTTAAAGAATCTAATTATCGCCTCGATCCCCGTTGTATTAATAGGCATTATATTTGGAGATAAAATTGATGAGTTTTTTTACAATTCGACTTTTATCGCTCTTAATCTAATCTTGTGGGGAATAGTGATGATGATAACTGAGAATTCAGTTATCAAAATAAATGATAATGTGAGTTTCAAAAAGTCGATATTTATTGGTTTAATGCAGATCTTATCATTGTTACCTGGAACATCAAGGTCTGGCATTACGACATTAGCTGGTATGTGGCAAGGATATTCAAAAGAGTTTGCTTTAAGCTTCACATTCATTATGGGAATAGCATTACTTATGGGTACTTTTAGCTTCGAAGTTATTAAAGATCTGGCACAATTCAAACTTAGCTCGATCAACTTTATAGCATTCTTCTCCGCTTTTATATTTAGCTTATTAGCTGGGTCATTGATTAAAAGATATAGCAAAGAAAAGCTTTTTACAGTATCCGGAATTTATAGAATAATACTAGGTATAACGATCCTAATTCTACTTTGAGGCGTGAATGATATTTAAAAAACACAAATGTGATTAACACTAATTCTACTTCGAGGCGTGAATGATAAAAAGTTTATCACCTGAAGGAGCGTAATCAGAAATACTTCCATTTATATGGTACTTGATCTTTGAATACTGATTCACGATCACCTTTCTGATATTTTTGAAACGATTTTTGTTGATCGGATGATACTCAACCATTAATTGATCAACCTTTGTATGATCTATAAGCTCAAGAAGTTTTAATTCATAGCCCTCAATATCAATTTTTAAGATATCGATACGCTGGTACTCATTAATTACCTCTTTTATCGATATTGAATCCACTTCGATCTCTTTCGTATGCACCCTACCAGACCAAGATCCTTCATAAATTGATGAATTTGAGAACCATAATTCATCATCATCAGAGAGATTAAGTTGGATCTTTCCAGAGAGGTTTGTTACAGCAGCATTAACCATTGTAATATTCTGGAGATTATTTGAAAGAATATTCATTTCAAGAAGATCAAAAAGTTGAGAAACAGGCTCATATGCACAGATATTAGCAGTTGGCAATTTCTCCTTGAAATACATGACAGAAAGCCCAATATGAGAGCCGATATCTATAATTAAAGGCTTATCGTTGGTGATATTCTTTATGGGCTGATAGCATTTCTCTGTAAATATCTCTTTTTTTATCTGCAAAAATTCTGGACGGTTTCTATAAAAGACAGAAAAGTTCCCAATATGTGTATTAAAAATGGCAGGTTGTAGCTTATCATCCATGGTATGTGAATATTACTGTATAACCAACCAATCTACAATAACATCTTCTGGTGCAGTTTTTTCAAGATATATCTCAAAACTACCATCTAATATATTGCTTGTTGAGGCATCAATTATCGAGCCATCAGATAATCTTCGAGTCGTAAGTATTATTATTGAATTTTCTTTTATTGTTGAGGTCTCAACTTTGACCATCTCTTCACCAGATAGAATTGTTTCAGAACCCGCTGATCTTGAAGTTGTATCTGTACGATCTATCTCAATTACTTTTGTAACTAATTTGTTAACTTTAAGATCTGAATCAATCTCTAATATTCCATCTTTCGATGATATTATGGATGTACCTAGTATTATGTCACCTGCAATAGAAACATTCCCGACTGTATCAACTGAAAAACCGTTTCCAACAGATAAGGCTGTGAATGTTGCTTCATTAGAAATTATCGAGTCAAGAGTCAGTGAAGTTGTGCTTAAATCTGAGGATTGAGTACCACCTAAAAGACCTTGTTCATAGTCGGAGATGAGTTGTGTTAAAACTGAATCTTCTAGTGGATTAGGTTCGTACCAAGAAAGGTTAATATAAACCATAACTTTTCCAACATATGTGCCATCTGGAAGTTTATAACATGTTTTCACTTTATTAGTTCCTGTTTTATCATCAGGCCAAGAGATATCATTAACCGAAGCTACATTTACACATGTGAGATCTTCAGGTTTAAATGGCTCAACAACTGAACCAACAACATAACCAGGTTTAGTTGCTTTAGCACCAATACCAGGTAAGTTACCAATAGCTATCTTAGTATTTAGTTCAATTGCACCGTTCTCTGTAGAAACTTTTACAGGTGCTTGACCCATCATAGATACCAATCGATATTTATAAGCTTCTGGACCTAATAAATATGTTTCACTAGTATCAGTCAGATCCTCTCCTAAAGCACCAATAAAACCTGGGTTTGTAGAAATTATACCTATAAGGTTATTTTTATTAGTTTCAGTAGCTAATTGTATAGATCCAACACCAGTTGGAGATTTATCTGGATGAAGGCTTACAAGATCGCCTTTATTGGCAGATCTATTATTAATAAAGAAGTATTCTGCATAGTCTGCTGTTCCATTCCAACCTCCATCCGCATATGCTTTACCAATTCCAGTAACTTTAAACTCTGTATCAACCCAAGTAGTATCATTCGAGAACCTGGCTGCAGATATTAAATAATCTGTATCATCAACATTACTACCGGTATCTTGGACTATTGATTGGATTACTCTCGCATTGGTGTTACTTGTTTCGTAAATACGTAATTTACTATCTCCATTTGTGCTTCCAACTAATAATTTACCATCTGTAGTTAATCTCATTTTCTCCGCATATCCATAGGTACGAAAGATAATTTTTCCTTCTGATTTTAAATTATCAATAAATATATCAGAGGTATCTGCAGCAAATTGCCCGATATCAGTTCCACCTGTCCTTAATCTTACTCCACTTCCTCGATATGTTTGAGTGTTATCACCTGTATCAAGTATTACATGGAATGCAGGAAATGTTGCACTCGCTCCCGAAGGTTTGATAGTCAATTCATTTGTACCGTAAGTACCAGAAGTTCCAGTTTGAGTTATACCCACTGAGTAACCTGTAGTACCATCAATTGTAAGAGAACTATCGATTTCTGTTCTTGATGATGGAGCGAATGTTAGTACTCCACTAGGAGCAGAGATAAAAGCAGAATCTGAACTTATTGAAAGCAAATTTGCCACATTTAAATTGTACATATTTGAGGAACTATTTAGATCAAGATAATATGCAGTATCATCCCAGTCATATAAATAATCTCCAAAATAAAGATCTCCTGTCCCCGATGCCGCAGTTCCTCCTATGTAAACAGAACTAAAATATGATGTACCATTAAGATCTAAATAATGCGATGTATTATCCCAGTCCACTATTCGATTAGATATTTGAATATTATTGGTTGAAGCAGAACTTGTCCCAATCATTACATCTCCACCTGCTGCCATTATTGAGTAATTTGTTATCCCACCTGTTGCACTGAAATAACCACCAATATTTGTATTCGATGTCCCATGTGTATTCGTTACTGTTGAATACACTCCATAGGCTGTATGATCTGAATTACTATTTGCACCACTTCGTGATACAAATAAAAGTTTTGAGTTACTCGAAGCTGTTCCTACGGTTGATGTTGAATTTATTGATAATCCATTTCCTGATGTTAATGCATTTGCTGAGAATAGTAATCCGCTCCCTGTATTAACCGAATCTGTCAATATACTCAATCCTGTCGCTGTTGTAGCTCCACTTGTGATCGTTATTCCACTTCCTGATGTCGTTGCTCCTGAATTTGTTAATGTAATTCCACTTGTCGCTGTAGTTGTAATGAATGATAATGTTCCAGTCCCGGAGGCTTTACTTAAACTTGTCGTCGTTGCTAATCTTACATCTCCTGCTCCCACATCTAGTGCATAGTTCGTATCCGCTCCACTCGCACTCGTATATATTCCATACGCTGTCTGTGTTCCACTTGTATGTCCGGTTGCTGTAAAGTATCCTCCATAGCTGTTTACTGTCCCTGTACTACCTGTACCACTTGCGGTTGCTACTCCACTTACTCCCCTAAGATTCGTTGTCCCACTTCCCAAATTACCACTTAATGTCGCACTTACACTATTCGGATAATAATTACCTGCTGTTGTAGTACTGTTTAAATAGGTCTGTGCAAATGATCCCGTACCGCTACTCATTGTAAAACTTGATCCACTTCCCAATGTTAAACTACTACCCTTTGTATTCAAAGCTCCACTTGTGCTTGCTAATGTGAAATTTCCTGACACTGACAAATGTCTCCTTACTACTGCTGACTCCGTTACATTTAATAAACCTTTTATATCTACCTTCTTACCATCGTTTAGGAATACAGATACACTATTGGAAC
>CAZINM010000050.1:0-7434 GCA_964540605.1 uncultured Candidatus Saccharibacteria bacterium | reverse complement strand
TTACAATTGCACCCTGTTTAACAAAACTCGCCTTAACGAATTTAGGTATACCTACTGAAGAAACTAAAATATCTGCACTTTGGCATAATTTCTCTATAGCCTCAGTCTTTGAGTGGGCAATTGTTACTGTACAATCTGCATTATTAAATATCGCAAACAATGGTAATCCAACTTCTTTGCTTCGTCCTAAAATCACGACTCTTTTTCGTTGGTAATCTACATTATATTCATCTAAAAGAAGCTTAATACCCATAGGAGTGGCCGATACATAGGCGGATCTATCATTATTCAATAATTTACCTAAACTGAAAGAGGTTAACCCATCTACATCTTTAGTTTGATCAATTGCTGAGAGGACTTCATTCTCATCTATATGAGCTGGCATTGGTAGCTGAACCATAAATCCATCGACTACCTTATATGCGTTTAACTCCTTTATAACTTCAATGACATCTTTTGTAGTCGACTGAGAGGATAATCTATGCACTATCCCATCAAATCCAACTTTTTCTGCTGTTCGTTCTTTCATTCCAATATATTTCTCACTGGCATAATCTTCACCTACAAGAACCATGTCTAGCCTTGGAGGTCGTCCGATACGAGATTGTAACGAGTTTACAGTGACTTTTATCTCATCTAGATATTTTTTGGATGTTTTCTTCCCATCGAGTATTATCATTGTTCATCTATTAATATTTATTTATTCCACAAGGATATTCTACCTCTTTTACCTATATCAGTAAATGTGTACTCCTTCACTTCATGTGTTTTTGTGAACTCTTCACCAAATCCAAAAGTCGAACTGATCACTGTAGTCCCACTACTCAGTTTTCCTTCGATCGACTTAAGAATTTTCGCTACAAAATACTGAGGCATATAGAAGAATATTTTATTGTAACAGCTTAGATCATGCTTCTCTGCGTCACCATGAATGAATTCGACATTCTTGATCTTTAACAGTTTCTTCTCCATATTACTAAGCCAAACAAGGAATTTGTTAAGTTCTATTCCATAAAATTGAACCTCAGGATATCTTTTCGCTGCATAAATAAGGAATCTACCATCTCCGGAACCAATATCTATCACCCTATCTCCTTTCTTAAGTTCGAACATCTCTAAAGCCTTCTTTACTACTTTTCTTGAGCTTGGAACAAACGGTGATGAGGAATTGAATGTTAGAGCGATCAAAAACACTCTAAATATCATGATAAATGCTACCAGATAACAAATAGCAACAATTAATAGTAAAAATACCATTCGTATCATCGGTTGGCCATCGCCTCCTTGTAAAATTTACCTTTTTTGCGCATTAATTCACGCAATGTGCCAGATTCTACCACTTTACCACCGGATATGTAGTAGACAACATCAAAATATTTCAAATGATCTGTGTTTTGTGAAATATAAATCAAAGTCTTATCGCTACCTAAGAAATCAATGACATTTTTTAGTATTACCTCTCGTGAAGGTCCATCTATGTATGTGAACGGCTCGTCCATGATGTTTATCTCCCTATCTCGATAAAGCATCCGTGCAATAGCAAGTCTTTGCCAGTAGCCGGGAGATATTTCTTTACCAGTTCCGAAATATTTTCCTAATATCTGGTTATCATCCAATCTCTCACTTTTAATGAAATCGCTCACACCGCATATTTTCTTAACTTTCTTGTATAGATCTTTATTCAATCTCTCCTTTTCACTTGTTATGGTTATATTGTCTTTAATGCTGAAGTTGTATCTTATAAAGTTCTGAAAGACTACTGAGATCTTATTCTTTAATTCTCCTCGACTTAATTCTCTTATCGAATATCCATCAAGTACATAATCTCCTGCAACAATTTCGTACAGTCCACAAAATGTTTTAACTAAACTACTTTTACCAGAGCCATCTCCTCCTACAAAGGCGACTTTTTGACCAGGTTCAATTACTAAGTTTACATTTTCGAGTACTTTAACTCCTGGTTCATCTGGATACTCAAAATCTAAATGTTGGAATTCAATTTTTGGAGTACCAGCTTTCAATTTTCGAAGTCCTGAATCTAGATCCCCAAAGCCTTCATATTCAATAAGATCAAAATACTCCTGTGTATAGGAAACATGATCCAACAGTATTAAGAACTCCCGAATAAAACTGTATGAGCTTCCATATAGCGTATTTGCATAATCATAAAGAGCCTTGAACTGACCAATACTTACACCTTCAGCTATAGACTTAATAAGTAAAAATACGATATACCCATATTTCATCACCTGACCAAACATTGAGAATATTACATTATCAGAGTAATTCTTTTTGAAGTGTTTGATCATACCATTGAGGTATTCTCTATTTGTTACATCAAAAGCTTTTAGTAGATATTTGAATACACCGTTAACTCGCAACTCGGCAAAATATTTAACATCAGATATCAACATGTCGATATAATCGGTGAAATCTAATCTATCTACTTCGTTCAAGCGATATCTTTGTAATCTTCTCTCATCTATGAATTGGATCAATGGCTCAGGGATAGCTATCATTATCAAAAATAAAGCACTATTTTGTACAGTTCTAGACATGATCACAAATGAGCTCACTACACTTACAAAGTATCGTAACATCTCTGAAAAGGCTTCATAAGCCTGATATAACCTTGAAATTGAGTAATTTGGAACAAATGTCATTAGATCTTGGAATCTCTTCTGCTCTACCTCTTCTAAGTTTTCATGGGAGATCTTGTTTAGTACATCATATCGAACTTTATGTTCAAGATTTGTTTCAATTGTAATTGAGATCGTACTTCTGAAATTTGCCATAGCTTTTAATACGATCCATGTAGCAAGCATAATTGCCAAGTAATAGAAGGATTCGGTTTTTAGATATTCATTTATACTAGATATTGATGATTCAACCAACAATTTGGCTGTGGCGTCGATGAATTTACCTCCAAAAAGTATCTGGAACATATCAAGTAAAGTTTCTATTACAAAAGAGACATCTCTTAATAAAGCGTGTTTAAGATCGCATTTATAAACATAACCAAGTGTTTTGACTATGTAATTGAATTGAGATTTTACATTCATTAATTTGCAAGATAGATATTTTTTCTACATTCAATATATCACAGCAAAAGTAAGGTAAAAAGAAAGACATTTATACAGATTGAGAAGAAAGTGCCACAGCAAAAATTCAATACACAGAACTTAATTAAAAAAGAAAAGCGGAGTTTCCCCCGCCCTTCTAAAGCACCTATAAATAATTTATTTAAATTGCTCAGTTTACAGTAAGCAATACAAACTTATTCTTTTTTTACTGCGAACTCAAAACCTTTTTAAGCAACTTCAACAGAGATTGTCTTAGGTTTAGCCTCTTCTCTCTTAGGAAGAGTGATCTTCAGCATTCCGTTATTGAATATTGCCTTTGCATCTTCTGCTCTTACTGAAGAAGGAAGTTCTGCAGTTCTAGAGAATGACATAGCTCTGATCTCTTTTCTGTAATATTTTCTATCTTTATTCTTCTCTTCTGATTCTTTCTTGATGGTTCCATTGATCGTAATTACATTTGACTCGACCTGGATCTTTACATCATCTTTACCAAAACCGGGAGCTTTTAATTCAACTACCACATTATCCCCTTCCTCGTACATGTCCATTAATACTGAGTCTGATTCGTTGAAGCCAAATGGCTCAAAGTCGAATGCATCGTCAGGTGTTAAAGTCCATGGATTCCACACTGTTAATCTTCTTGCCATATTTTTTATTATTAATAAATTAAATAGTATCAAAGTTCAAATTTCAAAATTCCGTTGGAACAGTAGGTTTGGAACAAACCATTCCAAGGTAGTCAAAATATAACACTAGCACTTAAGTGTGTCAAGTGCTATATATGCATATGTATACAGATTTTCCACACAGTAAATATGGTGCATTATCAGGGGTTATTTTGAGTTAATACCGAGATCAGCAATAAACATTTATGTTTAATACGAACTTCCACTTCTTATATATGCAATCAAAAATCATCCAGATGTCCTTCGATATCTAATAAGATTCCTTGTATATGAAAAATAATTCCATAAGTGAGAATCTTCGCTATTTCAGGAACAAGAAAGGCCTTACACAACAGCAACTTGCTGATAGACTTGGTGTTTCATGGGAGATGGTCTCAAGATATGAAAGAGGTGAAAGTTCACCTATCACTAGGCTGGATCAATTAAGTGAGATTCTTGATGTAGAACCTTCACTTCTTCTAAATGATCTAGCTATTGAGATATCCGAAAAGCCAAAGAACAATGATATCCCCTACTTTAACCAGATACCAAAGGAGCTTGATTTCAACTCTGATAGAACACATGAATTTTATACAGCTCCTATCTGGATGTTAGTAAGAGATAAGGATCTTTTTGCACTGTCAGTATCTTTAGTTGCCAGACTACCTCTGCAATTACAGAATAATATCGGTCCAATCTTTGTATCACCAAATATAAAAGTTAGATCTACTAGCTTAGTTTTGATCAAAAGGGTGCGAAAGCTAGAGGTTTGTCTTGCTAGTGAGATCGAATCTAAGGATATTATTATTGGCGTTGTGATAGCTCAGGAGAAAAGATTCGTTTGAGCTTAGCATTTAAGCTTAATGTTTGAGCCTAGTATTTGAGATTAATATTTGAGCTTGATGTTTAAGCCTAGTACTAGAGATTAATATTTGAGCTTGATGTTTGAGCTCAGTAGATTAGCATTAGAATTTCAAAAACCGAGTTCTATTTCAGTTCCTTAAACTCGTCCAAATTGTTTCTTTTCTGGTTCTTTTGCTTGTTCAGATGAAGTTTTTACATCTGGTGATTGTATTGTGGCTGTCATTGGTGTGCTTTGAGGTATTGATGTTGATTGAAGTGGTAGAGTTGATTCATGTTGGCTACTAATTTCTACATTTTTTGTTTGATCAATGGTACTTTGTTCCAGAACCTCAGTCTGATTTAATTCAGATGTTGTACTGTCTTGTGTAGTATGAGGCTGGTTTAATTCAGCATCCGCACTTTCAGACCCGCCACTCGCCTCTTGGGACCCCGTATCTTTCGCTTCTGACTCTGCACTCTCCCTTTGTTTTAGTATATTACTCGCTAACGATGGATCATCAGCTGCCAATTCTTTCTTTCTCACAACTACTTTACCTATAACTACTATCATATCCCTACCCTGTCGGCTATCGATTTCTTCTTTCTCAACTTTGATCGCTTGATAGAATGTATCTAATACCTGTAATTCATAATTAGCTCTATCAGCTACAAATCTGAAGTGTCCTTCTTCGTCAGAAACACGCTTTGTAACATATCTTTCTTCATCTTTATTATAAAGACCGAGTGTAACACCTTTAACTGGTTTGCCTAATTCATCTACAACATCTCCATATTTCGCTTCTTTATATCTAAATGCCATTACTGTAAATGTGATCGATGGGATGTAGATCAAAAAGATAAGCAAGTTTGTGACTACTGGGATAGTTAAGAATAATATCAATGAGAAAGCTGCACCAAATATTAGCAATGAAAGCTGAACGAATTTTGCTAAGAAAGATAATCTTTCTCGCATGACAGCACCAAGTACATCAAAGAAGTTCTTCTCTTTTGGATCGACTGGTATTGAGAAGTATACCTGCACCTCTTTATCTGTTTTGAACACATTCCCCTTATAAATATTTTCGAGTGGATAATCCGTTAATGTACCGACAATTTCAGATGGGAACCCAAAGCCCGACTTTGACACAAACAAACTATGTTGACCCGGATCAAGTTCTGAGTCAAATACTCCGAATGAATTTGTAACACTAGTTCTGATCAATTTCTTCTGATCATTCTCATGCTTGAATATTCTCACTAGAGCATTTGAGATGGGATCTTTCGTTATTGCGTTATACACATATCCATATGGCTGTCCTTTTGTTCTAATACCAAGTAGTGTTAAAAGTCCCAAGAATCCTCGCATAATGATTACGGGTCCTTCAAGGAAAGATATGTTCAACAAACTCAAACCTACAAATGTTGTTGTAACAACAGATGCTGTTGTTGCTACAGGGGCAAGGTTTTCGATCTCACGAACTGTTTCTTCAACTTGTATCGGGTTCAAACCTACTCCCTCCAACAAAGTGTCAAATGTTTCACTTACCCATTCTCCTCCATTTGACACTGGCAATTGCTCTTCTGGTTCTTCATATACACATACTCCACTCTTACATTCGTAACCGTAATTACATTCATCATCATCGATACATGGATTACATTTATTGGTAAAATCGCAAATTTCATTTGGATAATCGCAATGGGCATTATTTGTGCACTCTAGTGGAGACGGTGCTTCACAGTCGCCCTGTATACAGATATCTTCCCCACTACAGTCTGAATTTACTAAACAGTCTGTACAGAATTGGTCAATACATACCTGATCGGGATAATTACACTGCTCATTATTAGCACACTCTGCTGGTGGGATTGCTTCACAAACTCCATCAACACATAAGCTTCCTACTCCACATTGTGAATCGTATTCACATGGTCCACAATCATTGTTTAGGTTACATATCTGGTATGGATACTTACAATCATTGTTAGTTTTACACTTGAATTTTGTTGTACAAACGCCAGCCACACAAACTTGTCCAACATTACATTGCCAGTCGGTAACACATGGGTTACACATATTCGCTTGATCACATATTTCTTGAGGATAATCACATTGAGCATTTGTTGTACATTCAAGTGGGATTGGTGTTACACATACTCCACTTATACATTCATCTCCACTATTGCATTGAGCTGATGATGTACAAGCTACACATTTTTGTGATGAGTTACATATTCGATTTGGATAATTACACTCCGCATTTGTCGTACATTCAGGTGGTGGGATTATAGTGCATACTCCAGCTGTACATAGATATCCCGTTCCACACTGTGCATTTGTAGTACAAGGTGCACAAATATGTGAGGCTGGACATATTTCATTTGGGAATGCACAATCTGCATTTGTGTTACACGCAGGATCTTCTGAACATTGTCCATATACACAGAGGTCTGTAAAACTGCACTGTGAGTTTGAAGTGCAAGGCACACACTGTTGATTTGAATTACAAATTTCTAATGGGTAGTTACAATCGAAGTTATCATCACATTGTGGAACATAAGCAACATAAGCTGTGATCGTTACTGAGTTGTTGGTAGTAAGAGAAACTAAGAACCAATCATAATCTGTTATTAACCCTGTTGGATCCTCGATCTCAACATCGATCTTATGTCCATATACATATCGTGCGGTGCCAAGAACTCCAACATTTCCATATACTTCTAAACCGTATGTTACTCCTGCACTTAATGGTCCTACATTATTTATTGTAATTGTATCTGATGAACTAAGTCCTGAACCTTGTGTGCAATTTCCCGTTATTGCTCCTGCTAGTGGTGCATCT
>CAZINM010000049.1:0-7448 GCA_964540605.1 uncultured Candidatus Saccharibacteria bacterium | reverse complement strand
TAGAATCATATAATGGATTATCACACTGTTTACAAACATAAACTCCATCTTTATAAAATTCGTCATATTCTCCTGTAAAAGGGATCTCTGTCCTTTTATTGATGATTATGTATTTTTCTTCTGGAGTTAGTTCATTTAGTTTCATATTTAATTATAACATTAAGATTTGCATTGGAAGTTTCTAAAATATACAAGAATAAACGAAATTTTTATTTAGAATATAAAACCAAATTAGATTATTTTTTATTAAATTTAGGGTTTCTAATGTGTACATTATGCTATGAACAATCCACAATCTTTTGTGGCTTTTCATGGCAGTGTACATTGAATTGAGCACTGAATGAAATGATGGTGTGCATAAATCAATACGATATATATTTGACTAGATAGCAAATTAGCAAAGCTAAGTAAGCAACACTCTTCTCCACCCAACCACTTTTTAAATTTACGAAAAACCTGACTTTTATCTGTAGCATTCCCTTAGTTACCTCATTAAGTCGTAACTAAATTCAAGTATCTCAAACTTACATTGAGATAAATAAGATTTACCATATCAAAAAGAATTTTTAACATTTTTAGTTTAGATACATTAAATTCTTCTTAATAGCCTTGTTAAATAATCAATATAGATATAGTATGATGCAATTTTATTTATATTTCATTTCGCATGGCAATATCAAGCAAGATAAAACAAATTCTTAAAGCCGATACCTCATTGGTTATACCTAATAAAGATCATTTACATAAAAGATTACAATTTTTAGTTTCTCCAACTTATAAAAAGTATGAAATTGAGCACAATGGAATTTATGTACAAGGAAGAGATGCTTACATTTTAACCTTGCTTAAAGAATTTACTGATGAATTTCTAGAAACGAATGAAATATCTAATATTGTTGAATTACTACCAGGAGCTGGTGAAGAATTTGCTTTAGCTTTTTCACTCTCAGGCTACAAAAATAAATACGATAAAATTGACCTATTCCATTTTCTTGGAGAAAAGGAATTTCTAAATATACGCGATAGATACTCAAAGCTGAATTTCTCAAAAGAGGGCCAAATCATGAGTGCTGATATTTTTCTTTGGGCAAAGCATTTCAAGAATACAAAATACGATGCAATTCTTGCTAAGCACCCATTTGACGATCTAATTATTGGACTATACGCGGCCGAAAATGGAATCAGTTCCTATGAATATTTCTCGAGTGTAAAAAAATGTAAAGAACATTGGGATATAGCAATAAGTAGTATTGACAAATATCTTATACATATAAAAAATTTAGCAAAAGATATTAGTAATATGATCAATGTTGGGGGATATTTTGTGGGATTAAATCACCCAGATACATTTGCAGTAAAAGGTGGAATGAGCGAAAAAATTATTGTTTCCGAATATGCAAAGAATTTGTTTGTTTATGAGTTACTCGAAGCCGGTTTTGAATATACAAGTAGCAATAAGATTAGAAATTATAATGATAACACTTACCCAAACTCCCTATTTGTATTGAAGAAAGTTATTGAAACAAAAAAAGAGTGTAATAAAACGACCATACAAATGATAGAAGCATATTTGAACAAACAAAAACCAGATTTAGTCCATCCAAGCGTATTTTCAATACTCAGCTATCACACGCAACCAGAGGCATGGTATCACAATATGGGAGGAGAAAAAATTCATTCAGAAATCGGGTGTTTACTCAAGTTCATTGAAGATAGATCAGCCCTAACAGACAATAAAGCTCTTATTCAAGAAAAAATAGCATCTGTTAAAAAATATTTTGAAGAAGATCATACTCTAAAACAATCGGTATCTGAGATCCTGAGTGAGTGCTTAGAACTTATTGGTATCGATGTAAAAGCCTTAGAAATATTTACTACGTTAGAGCCATGTAAAAAAAGGCATAAAGCAATCAATTGTAAATCAATTCTTAAGGATCTTAATCTTAAATATTATTATGGTTCGACCGATTCAATTACTCAAAGTCAAAATGATTATATACTTACATGTGATAGCTTTATAAGCTACAATCGTTTGCATTTTCTAGCATTATATTTCTTATATAAGTACGACTCGATATTTGTAGCAGGTGGAAACATTTTCGTTGAGAAAGATCAGGTTGTTTATGAGGGAGGTTTCACCTCAGAAGGTGATCTTATGGGGCTAAAAAACGGAGTCTTATTTATTAATGCAAAAAAAGTATCGATAGAAGAAGTCCAGCAAAAAGCAAATCACGAGAAATGGGAACCTTTACAAATCATTATAAATGTAGAAGACCCAACTACTTTTGACATTAATAGAGTAAAGGCCATGTTCAACATAGAATCAATTTATTTGGTAACATATTATTAATAGAATATTAATGAGTAAATTTACAAATTTAAAAAGTAGTATCAAGGCAAAAAAAATTAAATTACTAACCCTAATATCATGCCCTAGATCTAGCTCAACAATCCTTGCAAGTAGCTTACTTAGATCTCCGACTATCAATGCATACTGTCACGAACCATTTACACCCTTAAGTAAAATTCATTTCAAACCAGAATTGCTTAAAGAGCGAACTGATGCCTCATACGAAAACCTTTTAAAGATAATAAGAAAAGCTCAATCAAATGATGTTATATTAACAAAAGAGATGTCTTCATGGGTTGGTTTACACACAAAAGAGTATGAAAACTTTTTTGAGTTATGTTATAAACCTATAATATTCTTAATAAGAAATCCATACCTATCGTCAGTTTCAAGACTCAAAAAGTTAATTAAAACCTTGGACATGAGGTATAAAGAATCTATTACGACAACAATTATATCTCTCCTTGGATTTAAATATAGAAGAGCTGAGTTTTCATTAGAATATCAAAAAGACATCCTTGAACAGTATGCTAAAAGTGAGAACTTTACTTCATGGAAAGCCTTGGTGGAATATACTTGTGATTCTGAGGATTTTTCTCATGTAAACGAATTTCTTATAAATTTAGATATTTACAACAACGCCTTTTCTGGTTTTTCTGCCATTAAAGAACAAATTGAATTTCTTAAAGAAAACTCTCTACCATATATAATTTTGGATTCAACCATTTTTAGACTCTTTCCTCTCGAAGTACTAAAACAACTTTGTTCAAATACTAGTATAGAATTTTCCCAAAACATGTTAGCGTGGAAGAACGATAACTTCAAAATAGATCTTGGTAGCCAGCAGAGTGAATATCAAAAGATATGGTATACAAGAGCACAAAACAGTAAGAATATTGAGCCTCCAAGCGAGTCATTAAAAGATACTCTCCAACTACCAAAACATATAAGAAAGTATATCGAATATATAGACTTACCAATTTACAAAGAGTTATTACACGATGACAACCTTATTAAACCAGCCCATTTTTTGAGCAAATTAGAGAAAATAATAGTAAATGGGAAAAGCATATCTTGTATAGACCCAATTTTCGTTGAAATAATCAAGTAATTATAATAACAAAGGTTTCAACTTACGATAGTGGGAAGTCCCATTTTAGATATAAACATCAATGTTTGCATAATACAAATTGAAAAATTATTCTTACTTTACTAGATGATGATTGAGACTAAAGCTAAAGATTAATTAAAATATACAAATGTAAATTTCCCATCAAAGATATGGGATATCAGTTTTAATTACTTTTAGATTCCCTATCAAGAATCTCTCATTGATCCAGATTTCCTCTATCGATCAACTTGATCAAATTCTCAAATCCCCCCTTACACCCTCCCACTCACCAATTTCGGCCATCCAATTGGTATAAAAGGAACTTCTTTATTTAACCTGCCTTTAATTTCGTCAATGATCTCAAATTGCAGACCCCCTTTTACTTCCTTTTCACCAGCGACTAAGAGGTCATTGATCCCTTCTTTATATGCCATTTTTATTCGTTTCGAAACACTCTCGTTTCTATCATCAATATCGATTCGAAGATCCGGATTTTCAATAACAATACTAGAGGCGAATTCGACGAACTTCTCACTAACTGGAATTATTCTTAATTGGACAGGTTTAAGATCGATAGGAAAATTTTCATAATTATCGATCAACATGTAGATATATCTCTCTATACCTCCAGGAATAGCTGAGTGGATTATAACTGGATATTTGTCATTATCATCTTTGATACCTAACCTTTTAGCATTACCCACATCAATTTGTATACACCCGATCTCTCTAAATTGTTCAAACTTGTCGATAATTCCATAATCAATATCTACAATCCAATACTTTTCTTCTCCACCTAACTTAATATCCACCAAGATCTCTTTCTTGTTATCAATTGCCAATTTAATGATCTCTTCTTTATATTCTTCCCAATTCTCCTTTGAACTTATCTTTGCAATATTCAAATACTCTTTACCAGCTAGATCAAAACTCTTTTTCAACTGTGCCTCTAACTTTGGATACCAATCCCACGCCTGCTTAACATCTTTGAAGTATGGATGAATATCAGGCATAAAGAAGCGTCTATTTCTGTACAAAAGCATACACTCTCCTCTCTGCTCATTTCTGTAGCAATCAGATATCGAGAAGTGTGCAAATGGGAGATCTGACTCTTTCAAATTCATTTTAGACGCAAGATTGAACTGAGGATAACTAGCATCGTAGCTCATCACCATGCCATTTGACTTAAACAATCTATCTCCAAATAAACCTGCATATGCCTGCATAACTGGATGTTTTAGATCAAAAAAGTTGCTCCCCTTTACTTCATATATCGGAAAGCCGATGTCATGAACTAAATTCCTAGCATAGCCTTCCACTAGTCGTTTTATTAGATCAGCTTTGTGATCATAATTAACAAAGCCTATTTGAGAATTTTCTTCCCAACTAAATCCTAGTCTATTAGCTATGCTAATATAATCAGATCTCTTTTCTGATACCCACTTTTCGCCAAGAACTTCTCTCCTAATTAAAACTCCCATTTCATATGAGCATTGTTTTAGTTGCAGATACTGCTCTGGTTCATAAATCTTTCCTTTTTTATTTATTATTAAATATTGATTTTTCATTGTAAAAGCTATCAAAGTTAAATTGAGATCCTTCTGTTTGAGGTATGAAGCTTTTTTTTGAAGAAAAAAAACTCCCAATTGCTGGGAGTGTATTTAGCTAATAAATAGAAATATATCCCAACAATCAGACCCGAGTCGTTGGGGTTGTTGAGTCAAATATATTTTTATTTATAATTATTCCTATCATAACAACATAATTATATCAAAAATGGGTACAATTATAAAGATTGATAACAATTAATTATATACCTACATAGTTAAGGACTCATGAGAATTAATGCCTTGGTTGTAATGCGAAATATAATTCTATTTTGAAATCGTTGTATAATAAGATATGCAAGATAAAAACCTTCTTAAAGAAGCACTCAAGAAATATCGAAAAAGTGATTATCATGTAATGAGCTGGAAAGAATACCAAACCGAGTTGGATACATTGGTTGGAAAAATTGTTAAATATATTAGAAAGAACAAAGTAAAAATTGATGCTGTCGTTCCCATTTTGCGAGGTGGAAATATTCCTGCTACATACATAGCTTATACTCTTGGTGTTTTACAAATTCTTCCAGTTCAATATAAATATTTTTTCGTTGAGCAATAAACTTGTGAATTACGAAGATTGTTATCAATCAATAAAAAAGCATTAAATAAAGATGATCCAACATTTCTATTAATTGAAGGGAATCATTGCTATGGAAATCAGGCGAGGTATGCTGCAAAAGACCTTAAGGCCGCTTTCCCTAACTGCAGGATAATATACGGAGCTTCTAATATGGATTACAACTATCAAAATGTTGTAAAAGATGCTGAAGTGTCTTTTTATGGAAGTTTAACTAATGCCTGCAAGGAACTCTCGGATGCAGAGTGTGAAAAGTTAGGACTAGTATACAAGAAAGAATTTCTTTTCCCTTGGGAGCATATTAACGAAGAATGGGAGATAGTTGAACTTAAACAACATCAATATAATAATGTTGATGAGCTGAGAAAGAATTCAAAATTAATTGCAAAATATGATCTTGCGTAAGTGAAGGATCAAGATATGTAGTAAATCGATAATAAGTGCAACTTTTTATTGTTTCCATATGAATTGTACAACTTTCAAGGTTTAGTCAAATTCTCAACCTAACTCCCCCTCAATTTCTTTAACCAAATCACTTACTTCCTCAAAACTGATATCTCCCCTTGTCCCATAAGTCTTAATTCTTAAAAACTCACCCCACACCCTTTCTCTACCGAATTGAAATGTGTACCAATTATTCCTATTGATCTCTTTTTCTGCATCAGTATATTTAGTATTAAATGTCTGTTGTAATATCTTCGCTTTTGGGAAAAATTTCCTCAATGTTAAATATCCCCTTCCAGCAGCATGGGATTTAAAGATGAATAGGATACTTTTACAATTTTTAAACTCTGAGTTTTTAAGTGTTTCAGTAACATTTTCAAGAGTATTTGTAGATTTTCTTTCAACAAAGATATTTAGATCTTTATACTTTTCCAAATTTAATACTCTCAAAAGAACATCTGATTCTGTTACATCAGTATTAACTCCAAGCTCTTCAGCTGATTGTTGTGGTGTGATGCCACCAGTAATAAATATATTATTAGAGATATTCTTTAAAAGGATCTCCTTTATCTTACTTGCCAATCTATCGACACCTATGATCGTTGAAAATACAAAGATACCATCAACTTCTTTCAATTCATCATCCGATCTAAAGCATAGATCTGTAAGTAACTTGATTGCTTTCTTGTTAAGTTTTGGTGGAATTGGGTTACGAGAGATCTCCATAATTACCTAATTATACAAAATGATGAATCACTTATATATTGTTATGTTCGATCTAAGACATTAGGTCTTTGGTTTTATGTACGATATACTCATGCTCGTTTGATTAGATTTAAACGAAATAATCGCCTCATATCCATATTAGGTTAAACATTTTTTATTTTCGGTTACCTCTATTTAAAACTGAAAATAAAATTAGAAATACTTAATAATGGAAAATAATTCCAGATATAAAAACGCACATAACAGAGGTTATAGGAGAAGAAGACCATCATACAGAAAATCTTCTTACAGTAACAGTAGAAAAGGTGGTGGATATAAAAGAAAAGGCAGTAGTATCAATGTGGATCAATTAGTAGCTAAAGCTGTTTATGAAGATTTACCAAGTATCTATGTACTTGACCATAATCTCTTAGAATTTGATCTCGTAAAAGAATTAAAGAGAAATATTACATATAAAAAGTATACAAGTCCTACAAAGATCCAGTACGAAGCTATCCCACATATTCTAAACGGTAGGGATATTTTAGGAATGGCTAGCACAGGTTCTGGTAAAACTGCTGCCTTTCTGATCCCAATGATAAATAAAGGTGTGTTAGATAGTTCTCAAAGGTTTTTAATAATTGTTCCTACCAG
>CAZINM010000048.1:0-8099 GCA_964540605.1 uncultured Candidatus Saccharibacteria bacterium | reverse complement strand
GATCAACGATTGATCGAGCAAATCTATCTAGCTTATGAATAACTACTGCATGAACGCTATTGTCTTTACAGTAACCAATAAGAGCATTTAATGCGGGTCTATCTCGACTTGTTCCTGTAAATCCCTCATCTTTGAAAACCTCCATAACTTTGTAATTCTCTTGAGAAGCTTTAAGTTTGCAGGCTTTTATCTGAGCGTCAATTGAGAACCCCTCTGCTTGTTCTCTTGATGACACTCTTGCATAAATTACTGCTGTTTTCATAACTTTTTATAAATATTTATATAATAAAAAAGGGCGACTCGTTGGACACAACTCTACCAAGTAGAATTGTACGAATCGCCCTTATTGCCATCTGATACCTCAAATAGCAAAGGTCTACTTGGTAATTTAGTTGTGTCCATTCATATATTATCATTTTTTAAATAGCTTCTCAAAAGGAATCTCTCAAATCCTTTTCTGTCGCCATAATAAGCTTTTCTTCGTCATCTTTAACAAGAAGTTTAGCCTCATCTATAGTGCAATGAAGTATTTCATGGATCAAAGTGATATATTTCTCTTCATCGCTTAAATTTTCATTAATCAAAATTAACCAATATAAATATTGTTACGATATGATAAAAGAGATCAATCCCAATATTAAAGTAGCCATAGGTGGAAATCCTGGAATGCCGAGTATGGATCATTGGTTACAAAATATTGAAAATTGGCAAATTCCAGAAGATCCAAATGATAGATGGTCTTATACCGATTCTTTAACGATCAATCATTTTGAATATTTATCTTATGTTATGGATGATTACGAAACTGAAAATGGTGAATCAATGCCTTTTGATGCAATAGTTTTACATTTTTATCCGTGTGCAATAGGAGATTGCAATGACACTCAACAAGTCATTACCGATCTAGAAACATTTAGATCAACATTTATGTCATCATCTGAAGATTCAATAAAACCGATAATTGTTAATGAATTCAATGCCGTACCTGAATTTAATGATAGTTGGACTGATGAAGAGAAAAATCAGTATTATGATACTGAAACGACTAAAATGATACAATTTTATGAACTATTACTAAATGCTACGGGTGAAGCTGGTAATCCTAACGATAACGGACGATATGTACAAAGAATAGCTTGGTTTAATGGCTATTCCAAATGTACTGATCTTGAAAATGAGGTTTGTACTTATAATCATACACTTTATTTCTGTCCTAGTGAAACAAGTTGTGAAGTAAATCAAGTATCTAGCCCTTTTGCTGATGCATACCTTTCATATGTTGAAGAAAAAGCATCAACATATGATATTTCTTTACCTGGAAAACCCTATATGAAGTTTAAATTTAATACTGATACTATAGATATTCAATATAAATCAGAAGATAATAATGGTATTAACACATATATTATTTCTCTTGGTAATAGTGTAAATGATGCTTCAGTAGAAAATTGGATCGAAACTGGAACATTAATTACAAAATCTTACTTTAGATCAACAGCAGAAAAGAAATATTTCAATGTAATCGCTAGAGATGATGGCTACAACGAGTCTCAGATTAATTCAACACTATTAATAGATCTAGATTTAGATAATGATCTTTCTCTTACCTTAAATGATTATGGTGTCTTTGTTCAAGAGTTCCTTCAGAATCGCTTCAATCAAGTTAATTTAGATTCTGATTTTAATGATGACGGTTATATAAAATTATCAGATTATTCAATATTTGTTGAACAATATATAACACAAAGAAGTCAATTAAGATCATTTGAAGAATAAAACACTTAGTATCTTGAATTATTTATTTTTTCATATTTCCCAATTAAAACTGCTTCTTCAATTACATGATCTTTAATCGCTTCTAATAGCTGAGATTTAGTTGCACCTACAGGAAGATCTATCAAAATATCAAGTGCATATAACTTAAAGAAGTATCTATGAACTCCAGAAGGGGGGCATGGTCCCCCATATTCCAATTTTCCGAAATCATTTATTCCTTTAATAACATTTAATGGAACTGAATTCTCATCAATTGAATTAACTGTAGATGGTATATTCCAAAGCAACCAATGAACCCAAGTCTTAGAAGGTGCATCTGGATCATCTACGATCAAGACTAAACTTCTAGCCCCAACTGGAATATCAATAAAATTTATTTGAGGATTTATATTTTCACCATCGCAAGTATATTTAGAGGGTATGTTACAATTATTTTTAAATGAATTAGAAGTTATATTCACGCCACAGATAATCTAATTTAATGATAAAACAGCTTCTGCTTCACCTATTACTTCATCTACACTATCTTTAGGAATACCAGCATAAACTAATTCCCTATCATGACCTGGAATATCGTGAACTAAGGCTAAACCTAATTCAATTAATCTATGAGCTTGCCTACTAGTTACTTTTGTAAGTACTGTAACAGGGTGTAATCCATATCTATCAATAATTTTAGGCAATGTATCACCTACAGGTTGATCCCAACTTAATAAATTTATATTGTTACACCCAGCATATTGAACAGCGTCTGAGGTGAATCTGGTATTTGTAGCAATAAAAAATGAAAAGTTTGTTTCAGGATCCTCTATTTTACTTTGAAATGCCTTTAAATCATCTGTTCTAGCTTTTACATACAAAGGGATCTTTACATTACATTTTCCTGATTGGCTTTGATGATATTTACATTCGATATAGATCAATTGCGATTCCATACGAGCTATAACATCCATCTCATGCTCTACACATGCACCTTGTAATTTTACATTTACATTAGTTTGATAACCCATATGGGTGTATATAGCTGCTATATACTTTTCAAATGGATATCCAGTAGGTCCTAATGTATGAAGAGCTTTCTTTAAATTGTATCTTGCTGCAATATGAGATTGATCTGAAAGTAATAACTCATAAACTCTTTGATGAATTTTTGTTGTTGTATTAGGTACTCCCTCTTCAATGATCTTCATTAATATCCTATTTGCGACCTCTTCAGATCCTCCTGATTTTACAACTGATTTTTTCAATTTAGTTGGAGAAAACAGTTCATACTCTCCATCAACTTTTCTAATTAATATGTTTTCTTCCATTTGATAATCCAATAGCTTCACTAATATTACTTAATCCGTCACTTTGTAATTTTTTTACTAGATCTATATTGATCTGTCCAACCATTTGTGGACCTTCAAAAATCATACCTGTAATTAGTTGTACTAAAGATGCACCAAGTTTTATTTTTCTATATGCATCATCAGCATTAAATATACCACCAACACCAATTATCGTTAATTTATTTCCAAACTCTTTATATGTATTTGATATCAAATGATCTGATAAGCTCTGCGTAGGTAATCCACTAATCCCGCCTTTTACATTATCAGGGATATCATCAAGTATTAAATTTGGATCTTTTTGTTTTGTGAGATTACCAATTACAACACCTTTTACATTATGTTTGATAATAACTTCAAGTAAGCTTTTAAAATCCTCCCAAACTAAGTTAATTGGCATCTTTAAATATATTGGTTTTTTAATATTTAGTTTATCTACTTCAACTAATAATTGATCTAACTTATCTTCAGTTGTAAAAGGTTCACCACCAAAAGTATTAGGACAGGATATGTTAATTGTATAGTAGTCACCTACTCTTTCAGTTTCTAGTATCTTTAATGTAGCAATATAATCTTCAATACCTCCAATTGTGGTTGATGTTGCATCACAATTCGTTTTAGCTACAGAAATGCCTTTAATCACATTAGACCTAGATCTTTTGATCTTTTCAATAACTCTTCCTGCACCTATATTTTTTAAACCATAATTAACTACTATACCTTTAGATCTTTTCAATCTGTACAATCGAGGTTTCGGATTTCCTTCATAAGGTCTGTATGTGATCGATCCGATCTCAATATAAGAAAAACCGATTCTATCAATGATATTTATTAAATTTGCATCCTTATCAAACCCAGCAGCCAGACCCACCGGATTTCTATACTTAATTCCATCAACAACTTGGACAAGTGAAGTGTCTTGATGATCAAACAATATAGCTGTAATAACTCTTGTTAATTCAAATGTCCCAAGAAACTTTCCGATAAAAGTCAGAAAATTATGTATCTTTTCAGGTTCTATTTTAAAAAAAAGCCTTTTTAGGATTTTCCTATAAAATTTTCCTATTAGATCTCTCATCATTATTGGTCGAATATAAATATTTAATAGTTTATCAGAACACGCCCTTTATCTCTATTAAATATTTGTCACTTTTAATACGATTGTGTATTCTGATATATGATGAAAGAATTTGAATCATTACTAAATCCAAAAAGTGTAGTTGTTGTAGGAGTTTCTTCAAATCCTAAAAAGTTAGGTTCAGTAATATTCAACAACTTAATAAACCATGGATATAGAGGTGATCTAGCAGGAGTGAATCCCAAATATCATACACTTTATGAAAAACCTATATATTCAACTGTTTCTGAAGTTCCTTTTGATGTTGATCTTGTTGTTATAGTTATTCCAACACAATTTGTTTTTGATACCGTTAGAGATTGTGCAAGAAAGAAAGTTAAAAATGTCATTATTATCACTGCTGGATTTAAAGAATTAGGTTATGAAGGTAAGAAACTTGAATCAGATATCGTCGAATACTGCAAAAAAAATAATATTCGAATTGTTGGACCTAATTGTCTCGGTGTCATATCTACAAAAGCAAGAATGAATGCCTCCTTCGCAGCTCAACACCCTAGAGAAGGAAATATAGCATTTCTAAGCCAATCTGGTGCATTCAATACTGCTATGTTGGATCTTGCTGTAAGTAAAGAGCTAGGTTTTGATTATTTCATCTCTTTAGGTAATAAATCAGATATTAATGAGATCGATCTTTTTGAAGCATGGTTTAAAAATGATGATGTAAAAGTAATTGGAGCATATATTGAACAGTTTGAAGATGGTAAGAAATTAGTTGATCTAACATCACAAAATAGACATAAGCCAGTAATACTATTAAATTCTGGTACAAGTGAAGCTGGTAAAAAGGCTGCGGCTTCTCATACGGGTTCGTTAGCTGGATCTGCAAGAGCTATTAAAACAGCATTAAAACAAGCTGGAATAATACAAGTAGACAGTATTGAGAATATGTATAGTAATTTGATGATGTTCTCATGGTGTCCAAAACCTAAAGGTAATAAAATTGCTCTAATCACAAATGCTGGTGGACCTGCCATAATTGTTACAGATATTTTATCAAATTCTGGTTTGCAACTTGCAACATTATCTGATGATACAAAGGATAAGCTCTCTTCAATTTTACCTACTACCTCAAGCATACAGAATCCTATTGATATTTTGGGTGATGCATTAGCTGATAGATATGAGGCTGTACTTGACATTGTTTCAAAGGACCCAGGCGTTGATATTGTCATTATCCTATTAACTCCTCAATTAGTTACTCAAGTTGAAGATACAGCAAGAATAATAATAGATTTCTATCAAACAAATAATTTTCCTGTAATACCAATCTTTATTGGTGAGAAATATGTAGAACATGGTTTAAAAAGACTTTGGGAAAACCGAATCCCAGCTTTTCAATATGATGAGGAAGCCGCAAGTTCACTTACAAATTTAATAACATACACAACTAAGGTTGAAAATAGGCCATTTATCAAACCACCGAAATTCAAAGCCACAAAGATCTCCGAGCTATTAGATAAATATGTTAAAACAGGTTCAACACCCCTACCTCCTGAAATTGTAAAAGCTATAGCATATCAGGAAGATATAGATACCCCTGTCGAATATATCGCAAAAGATTATAAAGATCTTCAAAATTTCTTTAAGATTGGCAAATATCCTGTTGTTTTAAAAGCTACTACTGAAGATGCTCCACACAAAACTGAAGAACAGATGGTCTATTTGAATATAGATGATGAAAATGAATTGCGTCATACATATGAGAGACTTATAACTTCAATTAGATCTGTTTCAAAAAAGAAATCACCTAAAGTAATAATCCAAGAACAGATCTATGCTAATGAAGAACTTATTTTAGGAATTAATTATGATAAAACATTTGGTCATATTATTCTTTTTGGTAAGGGTGGCATATATACTGAAGTATATAACGATACCTCAACTCGTCTAGTATATGCAGATCATCAAGAATTAAGTGATATGATAGAAGAAACTAGAGTATCAAAAATACTGAATGGAGCTAGAGGCTTAGAAATGTTGCCAGTTGATAAAGTAATATCAACCTTAGAAAAATTACAAAGAATTGTTCTAAGATACCCTCAAATAAGATCAATAGATATAAATCCAGCAATGATAACTGTAAAGAGGTGTATTGCTGTAGATATTAAAATGTTCGTTTGAAAGATTTCTTCAATTTCAAATTTTTAATAATTAACGAAAATCATTAATTATCTTTTCAATATTGTATTCTTGAGTTTCATCGACTAGATCTGATCTGTTTTTCCATCTTTCATACTTATCAAATATTGGTTTTCTCTCTTTTTGGTAAATAACTCCAGTCGCAATTCTTTCTTTATCAAATGCTGACCTTTTTGCTGTTTCTAGATCAAAAGTTCTATAGTTTAGTTCTTTACTAACATCATAATAACGATTCAATATCTCTTTATGTGTTGTAGAAGTATTGTATGTTGGGCAATCTTGCCACACCTCAACAAATGAAAAACCTCTATGCTCAATAGCAGATCTAAAAATATATTTGAGTTGAGTTGTATCTGCTGATATTCCTCTTGCAACAAAGGATGGATTTAGTGAAAATACTAATTTCATAGGATCGACTGGATCAAAAATAGTATTATCATTGTTTGTTACAGGTGAATTTTGTCCTTTGGTCAAAGCAAAATTAAAATTGTTATGTAAGATGAATGTAAAGTTAAAATCATATCTTACAGCACTAATTAAATGATTAATTCCCTCTGCAAGAGTTCCGCCATCACCACCAAATGCGATCACCTTAATTTTTCGATTAGCCATTGAAATTCCTGAAGCTAAAGGAATTACTCTTCCATGTATACCATGAACGATGTTTGCATTAATTTTGTCAGCTCCATTTCCATTACAACCTATATCAAAGCAAAGTACTAAGTCTTTAGGTTTTATACAAGATTCGATCAATGCATCTTTTAATGCACCGTGGATACCATAATTACCACAGTTTGTACACCATGTGTAAACATTATCTGAATAATAATCTTTTCTTGTTACTTGGCATTTCATTTCTATGATATTTTTGAATTAAGGTACTCTAAGATCTCTTCCATGTAGAAAGGTCTACCATCATATTTTCTTAACTGATACTTTGTTTTAACTGAGATCTCAGTTCTAATTAATCTTTCCAATTGACCTGAGATATTCTGCTCGATAAAAATTACCTTTTTGGCTGATTTGATATGATCTTCCAAATGGTTTGATATCGGATATATATGATTTATATGAATATATTTAAAACTAATATCATTTCTCAACATATCAGAATTCAAAGCATCAATAATTGCACCTTTCGTCCCTCCCCACGATAGGATCAAATTCTTTGAGTTTTTATCTCCATGAACTATTTCTTTTGTAAGATCTCCTTTTATCAGATCAAGCTTCATCATCCTTCTTTCTTGCATATCTATTGCTGTTTCACCATCCTCAGTACTGTTTCCAAACATATCATGTTCATCGCTGTTGACCTTTGTTAAATTTTCAGATCTGCCAGGTAAAGTGTTTACTGGGACGGCATTTTCCGAATATGAATATCTTGGACCGATGTAAGAATCATCACCTAATGCAAATTTCAGTTTTTTAAAAGCCTTAAGTTCTTCTACTAAGAATAATGACTCTCCGATATGTTTATCGGTTAAGAGAATTACCGGTACCTGATATCTTTCTGCTAATGCAAAAGATTCTTGGATCAAACTAAAGGAATCTTGCGGATCTGAAACAGATAGTACAATTCTTGGGAAATCACCATGTCCAGCATATAAAGCAACATTGAGATCTGAATCAGAGGACCAAGTTGGTAAGCCTGTTGAAGGACCAGGTCTTTGCCCTAATATCACAACGAACGGAATTTCAGTTATTCCTGCCATTGA
>CAZINM010000047.1:0-8281 GCA_964540605.1 uncultured Candidatus Saccharibacteria bacterium | reverse complement strand
TAAGGGTTTTAAAACATAGTGGACGGGTCTTGTTGGAACATGTTGAAAATGGCGGAGTGGACGGGACTCGAACCCGCGACCTATGCAGTGACAGTGCATTGTTCTAACCAACTGAACTACCACTCCTTGCTTTAAAATATGCTTTATTATGCCATACTTCATATCACGCAAGAAGTATATCAATAAGTCGATTTATAGGCAATAACTTATTATAAATTCACCAATTTGGCATTGTTTTATCAAGGTTGTTATAATTGAATATAGTTTAACAATTCGGTAATGGGATCACGCAATAGTAAAGGGAAATATAAGAGTAATAGTAAGAGATTTTATCGTAAAGATAGAAAAAAAAGGCTTGGGATTTTTGTTCTGATGGGTATTGCTGTGATTGCAACTGTTTGGGCTATTTATGGAAATACAGATCCAAGAAGCAGTGCGGATGAAGATTTTGTCCCTTGGAGTTTCTCGATCATTTCAGATACCCATGCTCCTCAAGCAGATGTCTTTACATTCTTTTTTAACAAAATTAAGGAATCTGATTCCAATATGCTTTTTCATGTGGGTGATTTTGACTGGGATGTGTACAATCAATCCCCATTAAGCAACATTATTGCACTTCAGGACTCGTTACAAGATATAGAAATTCATACTGTGCCTGGAAATCATGATGTTAATTTTTTAGAAAGAGACAATTTAAACATTAAAAAAGGCTACTATAAAGAGTATTATCTTAAAGGCATGTGTGAGGGATCTCACCTAAGTTCTACTGAGAAAATTAATGATCAATATCAATATGCTACAGGTAATAAGCCATTTAATAAAGTTATCACAGAAATTGATCAGTATTGCGATTACGGCTATACAGAAAAAGAGTATGTTTTTTCAAGGGGTGGGATCCGTTTTATTATTCTAGATCTACCTCTTTATGCTGATGATACGCCTCAAGTTGAATGGTTCAAGCAAAAGGTTTGTGAACCTCATGATGAGTCTATTACCATAGCTTTCACTCATGAGACTGACTTTACTAGAATGAATAGTGTGATCGATGCATTTCCTTGTGGAGAATCACATGATCTTAAAATCATTTTCTCCGGTCATAATCATGAGTACATTCAGAATCAATATAAAGGGGTTCTTCAGGTTGAATTATCTGGGATATTTGGTTCCAGGGTGCAAGAAGAATTTAAAGGCGAGAATGATACAATAATAGCTAAAGTTAATAACAATAGTATCGATTTTGATAGAGTTATCTGGAATGTTGAGAATTGGTCATATGTTGATACTGTAAGGCTTTTTTCAATACCAGGGAATTTCACGAATTATGACGCGAATGATGAACCTGATCCGATAATTGATCCTGACCCAATAAATATTGCAAAATTCAAGATCGATCTTAAAGATGGGTTAAATTTCGTAAGTATACCAATTGGCTCAGATGATATGAATGCTAGTTATATTATTGAAGCGTCTGAATCAGAACAGGTAGAGATCGAATTTATTGGTAAGTATAGTAATTCACAATGGCAACTTTATAAACGAACAGAGAGTGATGGTTTTATTGGAGACGATTTTGATATTGAGATTGGTGATGGATTAATAATTTTTGCTAATTCTAGTGGTAGTTTTGATGTACAGGGTCAATTTCCTACAGAAACAGGTTATCCAGAACTTAGCTCTGGATGGAACTTGGTAGGATTTATCACAAATGAAACTCAATTGTATGCATCGGATGTGTTGTCATATTATGCAGATAACAGCAATTCAGCGACTTTAATTCTTGCAGACTATGTAAATAGTAGGTATCAATTCATGCTTATTGATGATGGAGTAGAGTATGGTAATGATTTTTTGATCAGAAACGGAAGATCGTATTTTATCGTAGCAAAATAAGATGTGTATTAAGATTTTTTGTAAAAAAAGGCTCTAATTAAAGAGCCTTTTAATTACTTCACTATTAAAGAACCTACAAATTCTTATTTATTGCATCAACATAAGCTTGTTTAGGTTGGACACCGATAAAAACCTCAACCGGTTCACCATTTTTGAATAACATTACTGTTGGGATACTCATTACCTGATACATCATTGCTGTCTGTTGATTTTCATCAACATTAAGTTTCATAACTTTTAATTTATCTCCCATCTCTTCACCAATCTCTTCGATAATAGGACCCAACATAACACATGGACCACACCAAGGTGCCCAAAAATCTACAAGTGTCAAACCCTCAGATTTCAGAACTTGTTCCTCAAAATTTCTATCCTCAACTGCTACTGACATTTCAATTTTATACTAAATATTTTAATTAATATCTGAATACACGCTCAGATATCTTATTATACATGAGAAGAAATAGAAAGCAATATTTTTTAGTAGATAGATTTGAGAATTAATAAATAACTCGCATAAATGCCTATTTTTATAATATAATTGCTTCGTTAAGTTCGGTAGCATATTTGTGGAGATCTTAAGAATCAAACAAATACATGAAGAAGATATTATCAAGAAGGCTGTAGCCGTATTAAATAACGGTGGTATTGTGGTATATCCAACTGAGACATGTTACGGAATTGGCGTTGATGCAACAAATCAAGATGCTGTTAATAGACTGTATGAATATAAATCTAGAAGAGAGGGAAAACCTTTATCTGTTGCAGTAGCTAATAAAGAGATAGCATCTCAGTATGTTGAGATCAACGAGATCGCCCAAAATTTATATGATAATTATCTACCAGGTCCATTGACTGTTGTATCGAAAGGGCTTCATAAGGTTGCTAATGGAGTAGAGTCCGAATTTGGGACTTTAGGGATCAGAATACCTAAACATGATCTAATACTGAAGATCTTACAGAAATTCGGGAAACCCATGACCGCTACAAGTGCAAATATGTCTTACAAGCCGAGACCTTACAGTATTGAGGCTTTTCTTAAGGATCTTCCCAAAAAACATGAACATTTAATAGATCTACTACTCGATCAGGGTGAGTTGGAAAATAATGAACCATCAACAGTTGTTGATACAACAATGAATAATTTGAATGTTATGAGACAGGGAACAGCACAGTTCAATGCAGATATTTCAGATGATAAGGTAATTCTAAAAGCTAATACTAAAAATGCAGATGAAACAATAGATTTTGGATCTCTGGTAATGCTTAAACATATTGATGTTATTGATAGCAGACCAATACTTTTTGCCTTAAGAGGTGAACTCGGTGCGGGAAAGACACAATTTGCAAAGGGTATTGGTAGATATCTTAAGATAAAAGATACAATTTCATCGCCAACTTTTACTATTATTGATGAATATGATTATGAACTTGGCCACAGAAAAGGTAAATTCATCCATGCAGATACTTGGCGGATCAATGGGCAAGATGAACTAGATAGGGTGGGTTTGGATAGACATTTTGCTAAAGGTAATGTGATTGCTGTTGAATGGGCAGATAAGTTCTATCCAGAGTTGGTGAATTACGCTACTCAATTCGGAGCTTACATTGTTAAAGTAGATTTTAACTATCTGTCGATAGATGACCGAGAGATATTAGTTTATGTTGAGGAATAGTAAATATTTTAGCCAAAATGAACTATTAACAATTGTCATAAATACCTAAGCAAATAAAAAAATGTCACGCAATAAAGAAACACAATCTACAATTCTAGCCTTTGACACAAGCTGTGATGAAACTTCAGCAGCAGTTTTACAGGGTAGGAAAGTATTATCTAATATTGTTTCATCTCAAGTCGAGCTTCATAAAAAGTGGGGAGGAGTAGTTCCAAATGTTGCAAGACGAGCACATGAAGAGAATATTGAGAATACATACAAAGAATCTTTAAAGAGAGCTAAACTTGATATAAAAGATATTGATGCAATTGCAGTTACTTATGGTCCTGGTCTAGCTATTGATCTTGAAGTTGGTTTAAATTTTGCAAAAGAGCTTTGTATAAAAGAAAAGAAGCCTTTGATCCCTGTAAATCATATGGAAGGTCATTTATTGTCTTCTTTGTTACTTAATTCAGAAGGTAAAGGGGGATGGGAGAAGAGAATAAAAGATACATTTCCAGCATTAGGAGTTTTAGCTTCAGGCAAACATACTGAGATCATCTATGCGAAAAAACTTGGTGAATATCAGAAATTGGGTTACACACTAGATGATGCCGCAGGAGAATGTTTTGATAAAGTTGGTAGGATGCTCAATTTCGGCTATCCAGGTGGACCTGTGATATCTGAATTTGCAAAGAAAGCTGAAGGCAAAGAGAAATTTGGATTACCAATCCCAATGGAAAGATCTGGTGATCTTAATTTCAGTTACTCTGGATTAAAAACCGCTTGTTTATATAAAGTTAACTCGTTACGAGAAGAAGGTCGAAAAGATTCTGAATGGGTTTTCGATTTTTGCAATGAATTCGTAAATGTTCTTGTTGCCTCAATAGTTGTTAAAGTAGAAAAAGCGATCCAAGATCATACTGATGTAAAAAGCATACTTGTTGGGGGTGGTGTATTCAATAATCAGGCATTATTGAGGAAGTTGGGAATATTAGCTAAGAGATATAGATTAAACTATCTTTATCCTGAAAAAAAATATCGAGGTGACAATGCTTCAATGATAGCTATTGCTGGAATGAGATCTTTTCAAGAAGGTGAATATATAGTTGATGTCGAAGATATAACAAAAATGGAAAGAGAACCTAGACTCTCCTTGTAAATTCAATATTAAAGTGAATTTGTAGGTTCACAACAATAATCTTCTATCTATATTTTTTTGTCAATGAATTGATAGTAACGCTGTTATTTAAGCATAAGTGTTGCACGCTTTAAACTCTATTTAAACTTATGAAGGTAGAAAGACCTATATAATCAGCTATCTTAAACCTCCTTTACTGATGCCTACAGATAGGCTTAAAATGAACTCCAATTATATCTCACACATTTTTTATGAAACGCAAATATATATTTGTTTCTGGTGGTGTTATTTCAGGAATTGGAAAGGGTGTTGCATCAGCCTCTATAGCATTTTTGCTCAAATCTTATGGATTAAAAGTCACAATGATCAAAGCTGATCCATATTTGAATATCGATGCGGGTACGATGAATCCTCTCGAACATGGGGAGACTTTTGTTTTAGAAGATGGTTTTGAGACCGACATGGATATCGGTACTTATGAAAGATTTACCGGTTTATTATTTACAAGAGAGAATTCAATGACTAGTGGAGCTGTCTTTCAAAGAGTTTTAGACAAAGAGAGAGCTTTAGGTTATCAAGGAAGATTTGTAACAATTGGTCGACATGTGCCAGAAGCGATTATTGATTGGGTAGAAAATGTTGGTAAAAGGGACAAAGCCGATATTGTGATAATCGAAATTGGAGGAACTGTAGGTGAGTATGAGCAGGCATTATTTCTTGAGGCAAATAGAATAATGAAGATCAAAAATCCTAAAGATATTGTTCATATACATCTCTCTTACTTACCCGTTCCAGGCACACTTGGTGAGATGAAAAGCAAACCTGTGCAAACTTCTGTTCGTTTGTTGAATCAATGTGGAGTACATCCAGATTTCTTGCTGGCTCGAGCAAATCAACCGATTGATGATATAAGGAGGGAGAAATTAAGTTACTATTGTGTTGTAAAGTCAGAACATGTGATATCTGCTCCTGATACAAATAATATTTATGAGATACCCCTAAATTTCGACAAAGATCATCTTGCAGAAAAGATCCTAAAACATTTAGGTGTAAAAAAAGTTAGAAATGAGGCGAACTATAATAATTGGGTTAAAAAGTATAGATCAATAAGTAAGCCAAAGAAAAAAGTTAAGATCGCAATTGTCGGAAAATATTATAAGAGTGGCGATTTTGATCTAAAAGATTCATATGTTTCAGTGATTGAAGCTGTTAATCATGCAGCTTGGGAGTTAAAAGTAGAACCTGTAGTCGAATGGTTCATTGCTGATGATCTAGAAAATGATAAGGATAAACAAGAAGAGTTGAAAAAAGTTGATGGTATAATAGTTCCACAAGGTTGGGGAAGTAGAGGTGCAGAAGGTAAATTAGTTGCGATCAAAATAGCACGAGAAAATAAGATCCCATATCTCGGTTTATGCTATGGAATGCAGATGGCAGTAATTGAGTTTGCTAGAAACATATGTGGAATGAATAAAGCAAATTCTGAGGAGGTCGACCCAAAAACAAAATACCAGGTTATTCATCTAATGCCAGATCAAAAGAAATTATTAGAAAACCAGAAATATGGTGGAACAATAAGACTCGGAGCTTGGCCTTGCAATATAAAAAGAGGAACGACACTGGAAAAATGTTATAAAAAATACTCCAATCCAATTTATGAAAAGTTACCTATTGTTGATGAAAGGCATAGGCATAGATATGAGTTTAACAACTTATATCGAGAGCAATTAGAAAAGTGTGGCTTGATAATATCGGGAACAAGTCCTGATGGAAATTTAGTAGAGGCAATTGAGTTGCCTAAAGAGATTCATCCTTTCTTTGTTGGAACTCAGTATCATCCAGAATTGAAATCTCATTTCTTATATCCACACCCATTATTTATGGGATTTATTGATGCTATGGTAAAATAGCGTCCGATGACAGAGAAAGTTAATAGAAGTTTGACTTAAGAAATTATTAAATTTTCAACATCTGCTCTATCTCAGTAAGCCTGTTATATTTAGCTAATCTCTCACCTCTATCAGGACCTCCAAATTTACACTGTTTTGAAGCTGTTCCTACAACAAGATCGGCAATAATATCATCATTTGTTTCTCCACTCCTGTGAGAAATTACTGTTTCATATCCTGCTTCCGTTGATACTCTTATCGCATCAAGTGTCTCAGATACGGTTCCGATCTGATTTAATTTTATTAGTACCGCATTTACAGCTTTTTTATCGATCGCTCTCTCGATTCTATCAACATTGGTAGTTAGTAGATCATCACCAACTACCTGTATATCGTCTCCAAATTTTTCTGTGTAATAAACCCAATTATCCCAATCTTCTTGATGAAGTGGATCTTCCATACTCCAAATTGGGAATTGCTCTAACCATTCAGATTGTAATTCTATCCATGATCTAGCTTCAAGTTCAGAATCCTCTCTTCTTAAGTTGTATTTTTGTGTTGTGAAGTCAAAGAATTCTGATGCAGCAACATCTGTTGCGAACACAATCTCTTTACCCGGTTTATAACCCGCGACTTCAATGCCTTGCATCATGATTTGAAAAGCTTCTTGGTTAGATTGTAGATCGTGTGGTGCAAAAGCTCCTTCAAGCCCGACTGTTCCGGAATATCCTTTGTTCACTAGTATATCGTGAGTTGAATTAAAGATCTCTGCACCAGCTCTAAGAGCATCTTCGAATTTAGGAAAGCTTTCTTTAAGTGGTACGATCATATATTCCTGAATATCTGTAGCCCAATTGCCATGCTTACCACCCTCCATGATTAATATCATGGGTTGGGGGAGTTCAACTTTGCTCTTGTCATAATTTAATCCCCAATAAAGCTGGCCAAAATATTCAAAAAGCTCAATATGTTCATACATTGCTGTAGCACGAGCAAAAGCCATAGATACCGGGAGAATTGCATTAGCACCTAACTTACTTTTGTAAGGTGTCCCGTCAAGATCGATCAGAAACTCGTCTAACTTTTTTTGATCAATTATATCTGTTCCCAGTAATTCTGGAGCAATAATATTATTTACATTTTTTACTGCATTCAAAACTCCTTTTCCAAAATATCTATTTGGATCGCCATCTCGTAATTCAACGACTTCTGTCGCTCCTGTGGAGGCACCTGATGGAACTGCTCCTTTAGCTAAAAATCTATTGTCTAGCTCAAGGCTGACCTCGACAGTTGGGACGCCTCTTGAATCTAGGATCTCTCTCGCTTTAAGTTGTGTGATCTTCATTATTATTGATTTAGATCTAAAATAAGACTTGAACCATCGGTTACTACATTTGGTAGTATACCGTTCCATTTCTCAATATACATTTTTTTGATCAAGTTGTTAGTCAATGTGGTTTCCTGTAATTTTTGAGCTGCTGACTCACCTTCTGCTTTAGTTATTAATGCTTGTTTCTTAAATTCCTCTTGTTCAGCTTTGAATTCTTCAGTTTTTACTCTTTCAGCTTCTATTTGTTTCTGTTCGATCGCTTGGATGTATTCGGCAGAGAATTGAATTGCTCTGATACCAAATTCATCCAATGTCAAACCGTTCTCATTGAAGATCGGCTCTAATCTTTCTGAAATTTCGTCTGCTACAACATCTA
>CAZINM010000046.1:0-8360 GCA_964540605.1 uncultured Candidatus Saccharibacteria bacterium | reverse complement strand
TTGTACATAAGACATCATAATGAGCACCACTAGCAGGTCTAAAATCAGTAGCTAAAACTGGAGCTGCAGCAGCAGAAACGATGTAGCATCCAAGATTTTCATACCTATCTTCAGCATCTTCAGATATGGTTTGTAAACTTGGTTCAGTCAATATATATGATGCATTTGTTCCTTCTGCAATTACTTTTGGATCTGCACCATTCAAACGAACTGTAAACTCGTGAGCATCGCTGATATCAATACCATCAGGATCAACGACATCTTTCACAACAGTCACACTTGCGTGTTCGAAGTTTACAAATGTATAAGGTCCATATGAACCACCAGATTCGGCTACAAAATCAAATTGAGTATCACCAACTTGAGTCCAACTAGATCGAATTTCTTCAGTTAGAGTATATGAACCAGGCTCTGTAATAGTATATGTTGTACAACCATCCGAGCCAGTTAACTTTTCATTTGCACCATTTAGATAAACCTTCCAATTAGATATTGGATCATTATCACTATCTTTCTTACATGCTGTTACTAATGCATCTTGGAACAAATTAACATTTGAAACTGTACATACGATATCATCATCTTTTTGTACTGGTATTGTTAAACTTGTACCAGAAGAAGTCGATGCAACAACTGTTGATGTACCTCTTTTTACACACTCAATTGAAGTTGAATAATCTGCTAAATCTACAGATCCATATGCTTCTTCACTGATCAAATGAGAATCACCTGGATACAAACTTGTTCCAGCTCCAACTAATATCTTTCCACTTGAGTCATTATCACCTAAGTTCTCAGCTTTTAGAACATCATCTACAAGAAAATCAAATGTGCCTGGATCATCATCAGGTGAAAGATCTTTTATAATTTCAATACTTGCTGAATAAGGAACTTCTATAAATGGTACTTCAAACCCATCATCACAAATACATTTAGATCGGGCACCAGGCTTAGTATCAGAAGGTCCACTACAAGAGCCTCCATTCTGATCCCAACTTGAACAATACGGTAAATTTAGCTTGTTATCTCCATCAGAATCTAAACAGTTTACAGTAAGTTCTAATTCTGTAATAACCATACTGTTGCTACTAACATCCCCACAAACATTTCCATCAAAGTCATAATAAGGAGGTACAGGGGTATAAGGAAGTGTAGATACCAAACATTGTCCATTTAGCGCATTATTTTGTCCCTCTGTTGGGAAATATAGGCCAACATTATAATTTTGAACTGCTGTTGATTGAACAAACCAATTTGCTCTAAATGTTACCGTATCTCCGACATAATCACATGTATCTAATACTTCTATAAACTCAACGTCTGCAAGTCTCACATCATTTGCAGTACAAGTTAAGTTTTTACCATATGCATCCTCAATACAGCTACTAATTATTGTCTCACCACTGCTTACTGCTTGAACTACTGGAGGTTGAATAGGATCAGTATTACTTCCTTTTACTGTAAATACTGTCATGTGATCTAGATCACTAACAGTAACTATGTCAGTATCAATTTCGAAATTTACAATTTCTTCAGGGTTATCGATTAAATTAACAAGATCATCAGCATATATAACTGATTCAGCCCCTTCTGCAGATGGCAATGTCAGATCATATTCAAAAGTTCCATCTGCCATATCTGTTGTTATATCATAAGCCTTGTCAGATACAGCACCTAAAATAGCAACTTCTTCTGCAGTTAATGTGATCTCTTTTATATATAATGGTGAACTTGTTTCAGGAAGTTTGGTAAATGTTACGGTTACATCAGCATTTTGTGGAGCAATATATGCTTCGCCTAAAACGACAGGAGATGTTGTTAAAAAAAGATCTCCTTGTTGCTCCCACACCATTTCGATCAATGGTGCCGAATTATATTCTGAAACAGCAACATCATCTTCAGTGGTTGATCCTGTAGGTGCAGAGTCGTCCCCCGAAATAACTTCATCGTTAGACAAAACGACCTCTTCAGAGAGAGGTTCTAACGGTTCTGCAACAACGATCGCTGGGAACACCAAATAGAAAATAAACACAAATAAGTTAACAACACTAAATAACTTACTCTTTGAGAGCTTTAGAAAGTACTGCATATACTTCTATAGGTGCTAATTTTAGGCTAACACAATTATATACCCTATATATCTCTATTACAATAGTGTTATATCAATGCTTTTTTAATTATTATCTCAATGAAATTTAATAAATTGCCTTACATTTTTATCAACACAATAAAAATATTTCTATGGGCTTAGTCAACAACACATATTTTTAAGTGTATAATTGCCTATTATTAACTATTAACTACAAATTAAATGTCAAAGAGCAATTTAACTCCAGATTATAGAACTAAGGTGTTTACAGGAATTAGAGCAACAGGGGGACTCACCATTGGTAATGTTTTGGGTGCTGTAATACCAGTAATCGATCTTGCAAAAAGCACTGGAACAAAACCTTTAGTTTTTGTCGCAGATCTACATGCACTAACAGATCATGAACCAGATGTTGTACGAAAGAACATCAACGAGGTAATTACAGATTACATTGCGTTAGGATTAGATCCAGATAAAATAGATATATTCGTACAATCGAATATTAAACAGTATGTTCTTGAGCTTACAGCTTTGCTTAGTAGACATATAACAGTTGCAGAATTGCTAAGGGTCCCTACACTTAAAGATAAGATCAAACATGGAAACAACCCAGAAACTGCAAATACTTTGCTTGCACTCTATCCTATCATGATGGCAGCAGATATTTTATTACAAAGAGCAGAATATGTACCTGTTGGAGATGATCAACAACCTCACATTGAGATAACAAGACTTCTAGCCAAGAGATTTAATAAAAGATATGGCCAGGTATTCCCACTACCAAAACCTCAAGAAGTTAAACAGTTAAGGATCATGTCATTAAATGGGAATGGAAAGATGAGCAAATCATCACCAGAAGGTGCAATTTTCCTCAATGATACTGAAATTACTATGAGAGATAAGATAAAACGAGCTCAAACTGCCTTTGGAGGTGAAATGCCTGAAGTCCTATCTAGTCATTTTGAAATAGCAAGAGGAGTTGCAAAAGATCAAACAGTTCTAAACGAAATTGACTCGATCTACAAAAAGCATATGGCTGGGGAAAAAGTCATGGGAGATTTCAAGAAATTATTAGCAGATATTGTTGTTGAGTATATTTTGGAGTATCAAAAGAAGAAAGTAGCTTTAATGAAAGAGAAAGGGCTTGTTGAGAAGATACTTGAAAGAGGTACTGCACTTGCAGAGAAGAATGCCAAAGAAACAATGGAAGTTGTTTATGAGATAATGTATTAGCAAATAATAATGGATGTTAGAGAAGCAAGTATAAATGATCTAGATTATATTTCATCATTTCTTTTAAATCACTTTGACAAAATTAATGAAGAGTTCGGCTATTTTCGATATTCAGTGGACATACATAATATCAAACATAGTATAAAAACTACTATAGAAAGTTCAGAAAGTAACTATAAATATCTTGTTCTCGATAATAATGGTCATCTTGAAGGTTGTGCAAAAGTTGAGATACTTATAGGATGCGTTGAAATACATCTTATTGATGTTACTGACGATAGAGAGCTATTCACTGAGTTTTTAACTAAAATCAAAGATTACATTTACAATAGAGCTGGTGTAAAGGTTCAGATAGTTATTCATTGTCATAGGTATCAGAAATATCTAATGAATTTTTTAACAAAAAGTTATAAACCGATTACAGTATTATATTCTAAATAGCTAATTAGTCTTGTATAACTTATAGTACTTTAGTAAAATAGTTTAATTATGGCACCAAAAAAGAAACCTGCAGAAACACCTTATGTACAGCAACCACTTCCTGGAATGGAGTCCGGTAGATCAGATGGGAGTGGTAGTACTGACACAACACCTAGAATCGGAGATAGAAATTCTCAAGGACAGATATGGAATGGAATTAACTGGTGTACACCAGATCGAGAAAATAACCTATGGAAAGAATTAGGATATCCGAGCCGATAATAAAGTTATATTAATATATTGATACAATAAATCTACAACAATCGATTGTTTAAAATTATAAGTAATATATATGCGTCAAATTATCAAAGACCTCCTCTCATTCATCCATCTAGCCAGCACAAGCACTTTTGCCTCAGATAAACCTGATCTTTTACATAAAGAATTTGATGGATCAACATCAATTATTTTTGTGTCTGAAGATTGGAAATATCACGACAATTATTTTGGAGGAGAACCTTATGGTGGAAGAGAAGTAGTCTTTTATAAAAACAAACCTATTTGGATGATGGTTTATTACGGTTGGATAGAAGAAGATAATGATCCCAAAATTATTTACCCGGTGCTAACGGAGGCTTTACGACATTCACCAAAAGATATGCCTTACAGAGGTCCCCAAGAATATAAAACTCAAGGTTTTATATATAAAAATACAGTTGATGGCGATGTAAAGAACTTCATTGGCGAAGAGTTCATACTTAATGATAAAAATGAAGTCGTATTTAGCACCTCTTATTGTGGTGGTTTGATCGATCAGTAAATATTTTGATTCGACGATCACAACCTTAAATAAGAATTAGTGTTCTCCCAGTATCAGAACTTTATGCAACTGTTTTATCCACGATACAACTCCTGCGGGAGCTGTAACACTATATGATTCGACTCCATTATCATCTAGGAACTTCCACTCAGCATCTTCTCTAACAACTTTTCCATCAACAACTTTATATGATGCTCTTGGAGTGATCTCATAATCGTCAAGGATCTCATGGGCTAATTCAGCTGGAACAGAATTTCTAATAAATATCTTTGGTACGCCATGGAGTCCGAATACTTTTCTAATAAGCTCATCGTCCATCTCGAGTCTATCTTTAATACTTTGAATTCCTAGATCATCACCCTCCTTACCTACCATTCGTTCACCAGTACATTCAGGATTATCGCAGATCAAGTAGAATTCATCTTTCTCTTTATCATAGCCCGCTTCTTTTGTAGGAAAAGCCCAAAGATTCCTTGATGTCTGGCATTTCGGACATACCCTTCTATATTTTATCCTTGTATCAATAATTGCTTCTGGAACATCTAAAAGAAGAAAGATATCTGGATCATCCCTATAATTGATAAGTTCTCTAAAATATAAAGAATATGTTACCTGATCCATATTCCTAGGAAATCCATCAATGAATAGATTTACTCGCCCAGCTTTCTCGATCTCTCTTTTGACTAATGTGAGAACAAATTCAGTTGGTAGAAGTGTACTGGTATTTCGATTCATAAAAGCATCAATCGCTTCTTCGATAGATACAAATCCTCGATAATTTTTATTCAGATACTCCTCAAGTGCTTTCCTTTCATTCTCATCATCTCGGATCACCTCCATTGCTCTAACAAGATCTCCCACAGATATGTGCTTGATAATGTCAGAACCGAAGATCTCAGCAAGTAATTTAGTATATGTTCCTTTACCCGCTTGTTTCTTACCAAGCATGTATGTGATGAAAGTGTTGTCTCGCATGTAATCTTTTAAAGCAGATATTTCATCTCCTACTTTGTCATGAAAATAAACCTGTCTCTCTTCGAAATCTGAGAGATCGTAAAAATCTTTAGAACCTTGTGCCTTTGTATTTGGCATTGGGAAATCTAAACCTTTCATTTAGTTAGTGTGAAATGTTATTGGATATGAGTATAAACTATTTGTGTGTATTTTAAAAAGGTTGATTTGATGGATTGAGTAAAAAAACACCTTGTCTATTACCTGCAGTATGCCTTGGATCTACATCCCAACCACTCGCTGTAAAAACTGGTACCCAGTCATTCGCACAAAGTTTTGTAACATGAGATGGGTCATTATTAATATCTGAAGTATGTTCTGTGGGTGTTAGTGAATGTAACATTTTAGATACACCCATGTTTCTTGTTGTTGTAAGAACATATTTTATTGTATCAAGAGAAAGATGCTCAAACACGTCATCAGAAATAACAAAACCTGGTGAAAAATCAGTTAAAACTCGAGCTAGTTCATCATTTAGATCAGCCACGAAACAGAAATCCTTAGCTTGAGGGACAGTCATGTTGTATATGAGCTCTTTTTCTCTATCTATACCGAAAGCATTTATACCAAGGATTCTAAGAGCTGCAACACGTAAACCTATACCACAACCTATATCAAGTATTCTTACTCTTCTATCAAATGGCTTTATCCTCAATCTTCGAAGAAATACATTATAGGTATCAAAAATATATTCAGCACGAAACCTGCCGCTATCCCATGCAGCTTGCATTCTTTCATGGTGAGAGTAACTTTGTATTTGGTTTTCAGGTGACATAAATCATAAATGTAACTTTATAGGGTTACATTCTATACAATAATGTAGACTTGAGCAATCATCTAACATATGTTTGATCATGAATTCAATTATCAAAGTTTTATGAAAACAAATTCTATACTTGAGAAATTGTTGATTTAAAGAGGAAATTGTTGTCTTGGTGGGCGACGAGGGACTTGAACCCCCAACCCTCTCGGTGTAAACGAGATGCTCTAGCCAGTTGAGCTAGTCGCCCATGAACTGATGAATTTTACATTTAAAAAATGATTTGTGCAATAAAATGCTAAATATTAAAATTCTTTAATTCAATATTTTAGAAGCCTTAAATTAATTAACGAACTAAACATCAACCTATAATATAATTTGTTTCTATGTTATAAATACAGGATAAAATCAGTATCGCAGAAATTTATGGATGTAACAACAAAAAGCAAAGAAACTGATTGCCAAGCAAGTCCATTCAAAGATACTTGGGTGTATTTGCCATTTCACCCTTATAGAACAATACAAGATCAATTACAGCGTATATTTGAGGATCCAGAACAAAGACCTATTGATATGATAGGTGTATGTGGTATTGAAATTTCAGATGGATCGCCTTACATAGATTGGGATCCAAGTTCCTCTGCAGATAGACATATGTCACGATTTAAATTCATTCTCGGTTTCGAACCTAAGTTTCAAGGGCATGCAAAAAAATATATACAAGAATACTGTGTTCCAGTTTCAGAACCGAAACCAGGTGACATTGTTTTATATCCCGATATAGAATTAAATATTGTTCACATAGGTATTGTTAAAGAAGTTACGGAAGAGGGACAAGTTATTGTAATTTCTAAATGGGACACAAACGCCCCTCCATTTTCACATCCAGTGGATATAGTTCCTGCGTCACTTACAAACCCTGATAATGTTGTATTTTATTATCGAATGGTTAGAAATCCCAATCAATTAGGTCATACAAATAACAGAGGTTCTACAATACCAAACATCACAGGATAATTACTAAAAATATGGAGTTGCTTTACTTCCTGGTGCCGAGGACAGGACTTGGCCCTCGGACTCCTCTACAAGTTTCTGAAACTTGAGAGTCGTTTCCTCGTGCATTCCCCAGCGTAAACTCATTTCGTCACATTCTGTTCCTCATTCGTTAACCGCTGATGTAAACCTGCGCAGGTTCAATCAGTAAAACAAAACCAGCCCTACATAACTCCAGAAGGAGTTACTTAGGGCTGGTGCCGAGGACAGGACTTGAACCTGCACAGGCTTTTACGCCCACTACCACCTCAAGGTAGCGTGTCTGCCAATTCCACCACCTCGGCTTGAATGACCAATATTATCAGTAAAACGCTTTTCATTCAATATCTTTTCGCAAGGCTATCAAATGAATAATTGAAATCAATTTTAACTCCTTTCGTATTGTCGTATACTTGAGTAGTCATAATTTTTTAACATAAAAAAATGAATGTCCCATTAGATCTAAAGAAATTTAAGCTATTAGGCCTTATAATTGGCGGTCTTGTACTACTCGTTCTATTAGCTAACTCAGTAACATATCAAATACAATATGGTACTGTTGGTGTACTTACAAGGTTTGGTGAAATTGTTGGAGATGCGAAAGATCCTGGTCTTCATTTTAAAATTCCTTTTATAGATAAAGTTGTAGTTTATAGAACACAAAAGATCGTTTATGAAACTTTATCAGTAGAACCTTATTCAAATGCTTCAAATGCAGATTATCAAGATGTATCTGTTGATACAAACACTAAAGATGGTCAGCAGGTATCTATCAGATACACAGTTAGATTTTCGATCCAACCAGAAATGATCAAAGAAGTAGCTCAAACACTTGGAACGGAAGCAGAAGTTGTAGAAAAAATTGTTAAAACAGATTCAAGAATTTGGGTAAGACAAATTCCAAGAAACTATTCTGCAAATGAACTTTATACTGGAAATATAGATGTTGTAGCAGACGAAATTTCAGAAAGATTAGAGCCGATCTTCAATGAGAA
>CAZINM010000045.1:0-8574 GCA_964540605.1 uncultured Candidatus Saccharibacteria bacterium | reverse complement strand
TTCATGTCAACACATGTGTGTGGGTATTAAAACTATCAGCATGTAGATAAGATCTTATCTCAGTGAGATCTGATTACAGAATGACGCTGCTTATTCTCTTTCTAAAGAAACTTCTGTAGACTATATAAAATTCTATCGATAAGCAGATATCTAAGGACAATAGGTTGATATTTTGCCTTCCAACCGTTATTATTATGAAGTTTTGATCTATTACCTCTGATCAATAACTAGGGCCTGTAGTTCAGCTGGCTAGAACGCTTCGCTGGCAGCGAAGAGGTCATCGGTTCAAGTCCGATCAGGTCCACCAAAGCTATAAAAACAAGGTTGAGAGATATTCGCATATAAGCTATTTCAACTCCATTTCGCCTCTATTTCCTATTTTTTTAAATGTTTTGGCCTGATTCCATAATATATCGTAGATCTTCCTTTGGAAATTGGCTAATGCTACATTGTGGATCTCAACGCAAAAAATGCTACTGGGATCATATTTCATATCATCATATTGGAGGACTGAAATAACATCATTATAAATATAAACCTCAATTTCAATTTTTAAGATCTTCGGATCAATATATCTATACTCACTGTAATTCATTATGAAATCTGAAATATTTGTATGTGCAGTAATTTTTGTGTCATTAGTTAGATCTCTTGCATATATCTTTCTTCTTAGCCATTCTGCTCGTAAATTCTCTGCGAAGTCTTCATCAAGGTAATCTGTTAGTCTAGAAACTTCATATGTTCGATACATATCTTTGGTGTGAACAAGATTCCAATTAACCTGTTTTAGACCATCTATTCCATGATAGTGGATCACTTTTGAAGATACCGTATTAACGCTTTGAAGGTGGGGAAGTTCATTTAGTAAGACATTAAATCCTTCCTGTGCTTTTTGATATTCTTTACTCTTGCTTTGTACTATAAGGTTTAAGTTATCGTATGATAAAGCTTCATATTTTGAACTATTTAATTCTTTGACTTGATTCACAAGATTTAAAGATTTTAATTCTTCTAAGATACGATATATGATATTTCTCCCTAAAGAGAGTTGTCTTGAAAGTTGAACAACAGATTTTGAACCGTTTTGTAATAACTCAAGATAAACCACACTTAGATCACTATTTAAACCTAACTTATTGAAGTTTTCTAGAATTATGTTTCTCAATTCCTGATCCATAGCTGTATTTTACCCCTGTCTCATTGACGAGACAACATTTATGGAATTTATCGACAAGCCTGTAGTATATAACCACTATGGGAATATACTATGCAATAATAACATCGTTATTACAGGGAGTAGGGTATTCTTTACTAAAAAAGAGCTTTGATGAATTACCTTCGTCAATTTCTTTTATGATAGAAACGATTTTTGGTTTAGTATTATGGATCGGATATTCATTAATTACCGGAATAGAAGTGGATAAACTTCCAATTGTCTTTTTATATGCATTTATTAGTGCTGTACTATCCGAGGCATTCGTTTTTTATGCCTTATCTAAAGGAGATATGAACATCACAAGAACAATTTTCTCAACATATCCGATTTTTACAATGCTACTATCTTATATTTTCTTAAGAGAAGAATTATCCTTAGCAGTAATATTGTTTATTCTTGTAACGATAATGGGTATCTTAGTTTTGGCATTGCCTGAAAAATTTAGTAAAAATGAGTTAAAGAAGAAAGTGTATATTTTATGGCCCCTAGCTGCTGCTATCGCAGTTGGAATATCTGACACATTATCAAAAAATGTATTAAGTGAAGTAAATTCATCAATTTTTCTTTTTTGTCTAGCTATTTGTCAGATCCCTGTATCAATAGGGTATATCTACTTGGAAAGATCCTCCTCAGAATTAAAAAATGTAATGAATAATATTAAAACCTATAGAGCAACGATATTATCATCTTTAACAATTTCTGCATCGATGATCTTTTTCTGGTTAGCGTACGAAAACACATTTGCTTCAATAGCTTCACCAATAACCGCAACAAATACATTGTTTGTATTGATTATCTCAATGATCTTCATGAGATACAGACCCGGAAAGATAGAAGTAGGTGGTATTTTAGTTACAATTGCTGGAATAATTGGAGTGGGGGTATTGAGCTAAGTAAAAAGTTGATTTATTTTCCAACCATTACAGGCATAGCAATAACATTGATCTTAATATCTGGTCGAAATTCTTTTATCATTCTTACAATTTGACGAATAAAATAGCCCTCATTGGTTAATCTAATAATTACTTTTCCAATAACAGGTACATGTCTAGCTTTCTCGAGAGGAGTGAGTTGATCATAAAGAAATGCAATATTCATGCTTTTTGTAGTGTCGGCTTCAATGTATTCAACTTGAGGTTCGCTATATTCAACATCAGGTTGGCAATATGTGATATCGTCTTCTTCCATCGTAGCAAGCTGAGGATCTTTTACTGTTTTAGCTTGAATTTCAGGTTCAGGGAACTTCTTACTTACACTTTCTTCAAGAAACCAACGAAGGAACATATAAGCATTGGATCTTCCAGCTTTTGGGAAATTACGTTTTAGACCTTTGAAAATTGGAATTCTAAGACTAAATCTATCTATAGTTCTATATAAATCATCTAAGAACTTATGACTGTTACAAATTATTTGCTGAAATAGACTTAAATCGTCTCTATTTGTAACTATTGCAAGGGGATACCTGTTACTCAAACCATCTAGAATTTTCAAATTTTCTTCGTTTATTGGATCTATTGATGGATCTACAAATCCTCTAATTGTGTTAATTAGCGAAATTAATACTCCATCAATATCTGTTAAAACAATATGAGGTTTTATTGAATCTACTCTCTCAGCTGCTTCTGAAAAGTTCCTTGTAGGATGTACTTCAACACTTACTCCAGTAAATTCTGTTAAACATCCGTATATCTGAGCTTTTTCAGAATCCTCAAAAACAGCATGTTGTTCTACTGGCCTAAATCTTTCGCTTTCTTGTGTTAATACATTAACTCCCATATTGGTCAATAATAAATATCCTATATTATACCATTGTTTATTGGTATGTTTAAATAGAAATGTAATATATTGTTATCGAGTTAAAAAATGAATAAGGTTTGGTTAAATTTTTTTATATATTAATTGACGAAGAATTATCAGTTAAAGTATTTAGTTTTGGTATAATAATTATGGAATTTTGAATGGGCCTGTAGTTCAGTCTGGCTAGAACACTTCATTCGCATTGAAGAGGTCGTGAGTTCGATCCTCACCAGGTCCATATAAAAAATGACTAAACTTAAAAAAGTATTTTATGTGTGGTGTATTTTCTTATATAGGTAAAAAGACATCTCCGAAAGAGTTAGTAAAAGGTTTGAAGCGATTGGAATATCGTGGTTACGATTCTTGGGGTGTTGCTGTGATAAATGATTCAAAGATCGAATATTTTAAAACAATTGAGCCTATTGATGAGGACAAAGATCTTGGACTATCTGATACAAATATTGGAATAGCTCATACAAGATGGGCTACACATGGTGGAGTTAATGAGATCAATGCTCATCCACATCTTTCAACTGATGAAAGTTTTGCTGTAGTTCAGAATGGTATTGTTGAGAATTTCCAAGCATTAAGAACTACTGTTATTACAGAGGGATTGAAAATTTATTCAGATACCGATACAGAGATAATTGTTAGACTTATAGAACTTAATATCAAAAGATATGGTGATCTAACAGAAGCAATTAAGGCATCTTTTATGCAACTTGAAGGCAGAAATACAATAGTGATCTTGGATCAAACTAAACAACGATTGATAGGAATTCGTCAAGGTTCTCCTTTGGTTGTAGGTGTAAGTAAAGATGCTTATTATTTAGCCTCTGATGTTTTGTCATTTGGGGAGAAAACAGATGAGATCATAGAAATAGATAACTATGAGATGATTACTATATCCGGGAAGAAGATAAAGAAAGAGAATGTTAAAACTGGAAAAGAGATTCCAATAGTAATAAAGAAAATAAATAATGAGATCCTAAAAATTGATCGCGAGGGATATCCTCACTTTATGATAAAAGAAATTGTTGAGCAACAGTACACTGTAAAAAATATCCTACAGTATTCAAAAGACGATCTTTCTCAACTGATCAAAAAGATAAAAGCATCGAATAAAATATATATAACTGGTGCAGGGACAGCTTATCATGCATCTGCTCAAATAGCTTATTACCTTCGTGAGATTGCGAATATTAATGCTATTGAAGTTAGATGCTACGAATTCTCCAGTTTCATTAAAATGATCAATAGTGATGATCTGGTTATTGCTATAAGTCAAAGTGGCGAAACAGCAGATACAATAGAAGCTCTAGAAAAAGCAAAAGAAAAAGGTGCTGAAATAGCAAGTTTGGTGAATATGCAAGGATCAAGAATCACTCAAATGTCTGATCATCAATTCTATTCAAGATCAGGTCCAGAAATATGTGTTGCATCAACAAAAGCTTTTACTTCTCAAATTGTTTGGGGCTATTTACTAGCAAAAACAATAATTGGTGAATATGAACAAGCTTTCTTAGATATTGAAAATTTATCAAAACATCTTAATAAATATCTAGACGAAAAAAACTTCAAAAAAATAGCAAATTTAGCAACAAAATTACTAAAGGGTAATCATTACTTTGTTTTGGGCAAAGGGATGAACTTTACTATTGCCTTAGAAGCGGCACTTAAAGTTAAAGAGATTTCCTATAAACATTTTGAAGGTTTTGCGGCTGGTGAGCTTAAGCATGGAGTTATTGCACTCGTAGAGCCTGGGACACCTGTTTTTGGTATTGTTTCATCGGATGATAATAAAAAAGATCTAGAAAACGCTTTGGCAGAAGTAAAAACTAGAGGTGCATTTACGATCGCTATAGCAAGAGAGGACAATGAACTTTATGATTTTTTTATTAATGTCCCAGATTGTGGTTATCTCGATCCAGTTATGAATATTATACCTTTCCAGCTTCTTGCTTATTATTTAGCTGTTGAGATGGGTCTTGATCCAGATAAACCTAGAAATTTAGCAAAAAGTGTGACAGTAAAATAATCCCTATCTAACAATAACGGTATTGTTTTTACGATAATTTATATGATAGAATTGCCAAGTTTAGTAAAAGAGAAATGTCAATTTTTATTGTTAGAAACGCACAATTTAATAAACCTCTTTCATATATCTCTCTTATGCTCCCGTGAGGGGTATAAGTTTTAATAATTTTTCGATATGTAAAAAGATAATTTATTTATAGAGAGATATGAGCAATTACGATTTCAGATCAATAGAAAATAAATGGAAGCCTAAATGGTATGAGAATAACATTTATAAAGCTGTAGATTTTTCAGATAAACCTAAGAAATATATATTAGCTGAGTTTCCTTATCCATCAGGTAAAAGTATGCATGTTGGCCATATGATGAGGTATACGGTACCTGAGATATATTCAAGATATCTAAGAATGAAAGGTTACAATGTTCTATTTCCAATGGGGTGGGATGCCTTTGGTCTACCGGCTGAAAATTATGCAATTAAAACTGGTACTCATCCTGCGAAATTGATTGAAGAGACGACAGAATATTACAGAAGATCAATGCAAGATATGGGATATGCAATCGATTGGGATAGGGAGATAAATACTACAGATCCAAGTTACTATAAATGGACGCAATGGATATTTTTGAAAATGTGGGAAGAAGGTTTAGCAGAAATGCGAGAGGAACCTGTTTGGTGGTCTGAAAAAATGAAAAGCGTTCTAGCTGAGGAAGAAGTTATTAATGATAAAGATGGTAATCTCGTAGCAGAAAGAGATGGAAGTCCAGTTGAGAGAAAAATGTTGAAACAGTGGGTACTAAAACTTCCACAATATGCTGATAAGTTATTGGATGGTTTTAAGCAGATAGATTTTCCTGAATATGTTGTTGCCTCTCAAACAAATTGGATAGGTAGGAGTGAAGGAACAGTTGTTAAATTTCCTGTAAATGGCTTTGAAGAAACCTTTTTAGAGACATTCACAACTAGGGTCGACACGATCTATGGGGTAACATTTATAGTGATCGCACCTGAGCATGAAATATTAGATGAATTTATTAAAAAATGTGAGAACCCTCAAGAAGTTAAGGCCTATATAAGTAAGGCAAAGTCTAAGACAGAACTAGAGAGACAACAAAACAAAGAGAAAACAGGTGTACAGATCAAAGGAGTTTATGCTAGCAACCCTTTTGAACCAAATTCGCAAATTCCTATTTATGTTGCCGATTATGTATTAAAAGATTACGGTACTGGTGTTGTTATGGGTGTGCCTGCACACGACGAGAGAGATTTTGAGTTTGCTAAGAAGTTTGGATTAAAGATAATACCTGTAATATCAAAAGATAAAGATGTTATTCCACTGTTAGATGATGATTATGAGTGCTTCGCAGAGTACGGATATTGTGTTAATTCAGGCGATTTTTCAGGATCAAGCTCGACAGAAGCTAAAGAGAAAATGACACAATATTTAGAAGAGAGATCTCTTGGTAAAAAAGATGTGAATTATAAGATAAGAGATTGGATCTTTTCTAGACAGAGATATTGGGGAGAGCCAATTCCATTGATCCATAAAGAAGATGGCTCAATAGAGGCAATAGCTGATACAAGTGACGAAAGATCAGTTAAAGAGAATCTACCATTACAACTTCCTGATGTGCCAGATCTTAATCCAACTGATGATGGTTTATCTCCGTTGGCAGCAAATGCAGAGTGGGTTAATACAAGAGCTCAAGATGGCTCTCCAGCGATGCGTGAAACTAACACAATGCCTAATTGGGCAGGATCTTGTTGGTACTTCTTAAGATTCATTGATCCAAATAATGATGAGAATTTAGCTGATTTTGGGAAATTGAAATATTGGTTACCTGTTGATAAATACTTTGGTGGTAGTGAACATACAACTTTGCACTTACTTTACTCAAGATTTTGGCATCGTTTCCTTTATGATCAGGGATTTGTACCAACTCAGGAGCCGTATCAATGGAGAATGAATGGAGGAATACTTTTAGGTGAAAATGGTGTGAAGATGTCAAAATCTAAAGGAAACACTGTCGAACCACAAGAGAAATTAGCATTATATGGGGCTGATGCTGTTAGGATGTATGTAGCATTCATTGGACCATATGATGGCACATTCCCTTATAGTGAAAATAGTTTAAAGGCTTGTTATCGAGTGGTTCAGAATATTAATGAGATGAGAACAAAGATATCATCTGCTGTAAACAATGATGAATTAAGGAAAAAAGCCCATAAAATGCTAAAAAATGTTGGTGAAATGGCTGAAGACCTGAAAATGAATACTATCGTCAGTGAGATAATGATATTCACGAAAGAATTAAAGGCAGTAGATGAGATCCCTTCAGATGTTTGGGAGATATTCATTAAAGTGATCGCACCACTTTTACCTTTTATAGCTGAGGATCTGTGGCAAGAATTCAAAAACTACAAAGAATGGAAAGATGAGAATAGTATCCATTTACAAGAATGGCCTAATTACGATGCAAAACTTATTGTAGATAATTCAATTGATATTCCAGTTCAGATAAATGGCAAGTTCAGGGGTAGTTTAACGATAAATGCTGGTGCGACCGAAGAAGAGGTTAGATCGTTGGTACAATCAGATGATCTATTATCGAAATATCTTGAAAATGTTGATATAAAGAGATTTATTTATGTTCCTGATAAGATAGTGAATATCGTTGTCTGATTTCCAAAATTTTAGCAACCGATCTTATGCCGTTCAAATTCTTTATGCATTAATTATGCCTGCTTGTTGATACCTAACACTGCTGATCAGAAATTAAGACAATTTGTTATGTCAGAAGTTCCATGCAAAATAGCCATTGTTTCATAGATAGATGGTATAAGGAAGCTGTCAATACAAGGGTTGTTGATTGTTAACTAGAAAGCATTTTCATAGTATAATTATGAATTATGGGAGTAGATTTAAAGGGTGTTGTAAAAGATAATGGTAAGTTGATACTTTCTCTTGTCGCCTTGGTGATTGTTGCTTTATTGATGGGAGCAACATCTAAGCAGGAGAATGGTATTTTTGACTTTTGGAACGCAACAGATACATTTGACGCATCTGATGATGATATCTCAAGACCTGTTGTTTCAGATGATGATAGTGAACCTAATGAAGGCGATGCTATCCCGATTTCTAATGGAAAAAACAATTTTTATGCTAACGAACCACCATTCGATCTACAGGCAAATACTGACTATTCTGCAGATATCATGACCAATCTTGGTACTATTAATATAGACCTTTATGAAGATATTTCACCTACAAATGTAAATAACTTCATTTTTCTTTCTGATAACGACTTTTATAAAGGGACATCATTTCATAGGGTAATAAAGGATTATATTATACAAGGAGGTGATCCGATAGGTACAGGATATGGTGGCCCAGGTTATTTTGTTGTTGATGAGATAGACGCTAGTTTTAGGTTCAAACCTTATATGGTTGCAATGGCTAATTCTGGCTCAGATGCTAATGGATCACAATTCTTTATTGTATCTAAGCGTGCAAATACAAAAT
>CAZINM010000044.1:0-8803 GCA_964540605.1 uncultured Candidatus Saccharibacteria bacterium | reverse complement strand
TAAATTCCATCTTCCTGAAAACAGTGAGCTGCGGAGATCGCTGTTGTACTGGATAAATATGTAATTCCACAAACTTGTCTAGTAAATATTGACGAATAATCATTGATATATCCAGCAAATGGATACCCCCACAGATTTGTTTCACCTCCGTAAAGGGCATCTGCTTCATCTGTGCTTATCGGTTCCGTAACAAGACTGAGTAATAGAATAGAGATCAAGCTTAATAATCCGAGCAAAAAATATTCTATGATCAATACGATCCTTTTCTTCCTACCCTTATTCTTATATTTATTAACTCCTATCATCTTGCCTGATATAATAGATCTAGAAGTAACTCTCTCTCATCACCATATGAGACATATGGTTGCATATCGTTTCCGTAAAGAGTTGTATCAATTCTGCTTTGTATTAATCTTCCATCATAAAAATAGTGCGTAAGGACAAGCCCTTGCCTTGTACCGATCCATGGGATCTGATCAAAATATAAATTCCCTAAACCGTAAAAGATGATCCCATCATTGTATATTTCATATGTCTGAGGTTGGTGTGCTTGAGTTCCAACAACTAGATCAGCACCTTGATCTATGGCATTCCTAAATACTGCTCTCTGGTCGGGGAAGCTTAGCGGTCTATAACATATTGGATATATTCCTCCGTCTTCTGGATATGAGTAACACTCCTGAAATTGAAAATCTACAATAACTATATCTGCATTAGCTTTGGCTTCAGTAACATCCGTTGCCAACTTCTCAGCTGAGTAGAAATTCGCCCCTGCTCTACTTTCTCCAGCAATTGCACCTGTGGTTAATACTGAGTCGTAATAATTATAACCGAGCAATGCTATCTTTGTACCTTTATCCTCGATATATAAAATTTTTGAAGCATCCTCATCATTGTATCCACCTCCAAAATGCATCCATCCTAAAGAATCGTATAATTCAATTGATGTACTATTATTTTGAGCTCCATAGTCATTATTGTGATTACCAGTCAGTTCAACGATATCTATCCCGCTGGCTTTTAATGTTTCAATATAATCTGGAGAGGAACAGAACCTCATGCTTTGCTCAGGTACACAACCTTCTACAAATGACACTTCATTTGATGTGTGAGTCAGATCTGCTTCAGAAAGGAACTCACCGATCTTCTCAGCTGGATATGCATCATTTCCGCTATATTCGATCTTTGAAGCTAAATTTCGACTCATTGCCGTAACTCCCGTCATTCGTAAAGACAGGATCTCTTCATTTTTATAGCCTATTTCTTGGTCATCACTTACACCTATGATGCTGGATAATTGTTTCTGTAGCACGCTCTCTATATATTCGCCATCTGTAACATAACTATCTACATTTAAACAAGATACTACAGATCCATCACCTTCATTATCTAAATAGTAACCGTTATCGTATCTTAAAAGTTTCAGCTGTGGAGTCAATTCGTTGACTTTAACTAGACCAATTTTTGATTCTCCTTCTTCCAAGCTAGAGATCAATTCATCAATTGTTTCAACATATTCAATATTCACTTCAGGATCTAAGATCTGTGTTAAGAGATCTTTTGCCAGTTCAGAATTTGCTTCTAGTGTAATAAAGTCATAACTTGCAAGTTCGCTGGGAGTTAACATATCCTTAACCCAGTAGAAGTGGCCGACTGGGAGCATTTCATATCTAGCGAGGGAATTGTTGCACTTATCTGAAGAATTAGCTGTATCCACAATAAAATTTGCAGAGTCAGATCCTTCGACATTCTCAAATCGTTTAACACCATGGAACTCGACTTCAGATAAACCTTCAATAATTTTCTGTGATAGATCACTATTCAAATTCTCTGATACAGAATATGTATATGTCGTATATATTATTTGAGATGCTTGGACTTTTCCGATATTCAGCTCAAATATATCTGCAAGATCATTTTTATATACAAAAATAACAGAGAGCATTGTGAAAGATATAGTAAGGACAAATACACCAACAATAATTAATATGTAATTTAGTGGTCTCTTTTCCGCTTTACTCTCTTTCTTGGTAACGCTCTCTTTATGTGTTAAATTCATCTTCATATAAAAATTATACACATTTTATTACATATTGCCATTTCAACTACTACTTGAAAGAATGAGATCACACAGATATGCTAATAATTGTAAACTAACTACCTGTAAAAATGAAAATTAATAAACATATTAAGAGTTTTGCCATAACAGATGGCTTTATCTGGTCTGGTAACTTTCTTTTTAGCTCTATTGTTGCATTGCATTTAAGTAATAAATTAGGTGGAGATCCTGTTAGCGTTATTGCTACTGGGTTTTCTGTTTATCTAATTGTCAGAGCTTTTGTCCAGATACCGATATCGAAATTCTTAGATAGTAATAGATCTCACAAAGATGAACTTTATTCTATGTTACTAGGCAGTATTTTGATGAGCCTTTCATTTGTAGGATATGAATTAGTTCAAACTGATATTCACATTTATTTAATTAATGCTTTATTTGGATTAGGTTGTGCTTTCTATTTGCCAGCATGGAGGAAAAATTTCGCACACTTTGCTGAAAGAGGCTCAGAAGGGGCAAATTATGCATACGCTGATCTTATATTCGCAGTTTCAGGTGCAATTGCAGCCGCTGTTGGAGGTTACCTAGTTCAATTAACAGGTACTTTTACATATGTATTCTACATTTCTTCACTATTTACACTTATTGGGGGTCTTAATTCTTTGCAGTTACTTAAAGATACTAACTAGACTTTTCTGTTTTTAGATAAATAGCCTTCAATTTATCTTTAATTTTTAGATCTCCACTAAGGAGAATTATCAAAAGAGCTGTTAGGGAAATTATTACAGACCAATCAACGATCCAATTTACCTTTATCGTATAGATCTCCATTATTAAAAGATGATAAAAGAACATCTCATAAGAGTGTTTCGAGAAGAATTGGATCACAACTCCAAATAATTTGATCTTTTCTAATTTCTTATATGTTAACTTAACTAATAAATTCAACAACATGCAAGCACCGATATTATAAGCAACAAAATAAAGCGTTGGTGGATATTTGTTTGCAAATATACTTACATTCAGACCAATACTATTTGTGATCTTGTACAAAATTCCTGCAATAATAAAAGATATTACTGAGATCATACCAATATTCTTTAGATCATTATTTCTATAGATATAACGACCTGTATAGAAGATCACCAACCAACCAAAGATATTATCAAAAGCACCCATAAAATCTAAAGATCTTGTTGTTGAATATAATGAGGCTCCTAAACTAATTGAGAAGAATAATGCTGGTATCCATTTGATCCATTTGGACAGAACTTTTTCAAGAAGCATAACAACCGAAATTGAGATGAATAATCTTGGAATCCAAGTATTTCCTACACCACCCAAAACAAATAGTGTCTCTAGGACATATTTCACAGATAAAAGTTTACTCCAATCGTAACCACCAACTATAAGTTGAACAATGAAAAATAGAGCTACATAAAAATAGTAAGGAATGATTATCCTCTTGAACTTTTTGATCAAGTACTCTTTTGCGTCAGAGAATTTTCTTATTTCAAATGAAGAATTTTCATGCAAAAAACCTGAGGCCAACACAAACATTCCAACTGAAAAATGTATTAGATCCCAGAACAGGAACATTCCATCACTAACACCTTTATACCGAGATAATGTGTGTATCATTACAACCTGAAGAGCAGCGAAAGCTTTAAGATGATCGATCTCGGGAAAATATATCTTTTTTGACATATTTAGTATTAATAAAATATCACTATTTTAGCTTACCAAAGTATATCTCTTTCATCAATCTATATATGACCCAACCTAGTTTATTGCTGTCATGACGAACTAAACTTCTTACAAGATCATCTCCAGAATCTTTCTCGAATATCTCGTTTGCGACCAATTCTTCTCTTATAACTGTGTGATCTTTTTTAAGATCATCCTTTATTAAATGTTCTCCACTTAAACGATATGTTTTTAATACTTCTTTAGGAACTCTTTCATTATTTACTATTAGATAATCAAAACTTCTACCAATGAATCTTTCAACTTCTTTCGTGATTTCGCTATGAGTACGGTGCCTAGTTTGACCATTTTTACTCATGATGTTAGTGACAAAGATCAGGATCGCCTTAGTTTCTTGAATACTTTTTGCAATGCCTTCAACAATAATGTTTGGAAGTGTTGTGGTGTAGATATCACCAGGCCCAATAACTATTGCATCTGCTTCTTTTATTGCATTTATTGCACTTTTATTTGCTTTTACTTTTTTATCAGTTTTAAGATCAACAATATTTCCTTCAACATCCTCTTCTGGCTCATCAATCAAATGCTCTCCAACTACTTTTTTACCGTTGTCATATTCAGCTACTAATTTGTGACATTGGAATGTAACAGGAATGATCTTCCCTTTTGAACTAAAGATCTCTGACATTTTTGCAACCGCTTGCTCCTCTCCTCCTGTGATCTTTGATAATGCTGTCATCATTAAATTTCCTAGAGTGTGACCTCTTAATCCATTACCTTCAGAAAATCTATAGGTGAACATTTCTCTTAAAGTTGCATTATCTTCTAGCGTTGATAATGCAATAATGCTTTTTCTGATATCACTTAAAGGAAGAAGACCAAACTCATCTCGTAATACAGCATTACTCCCTCCATCATCTGCCATTCCAACAATAACAGAGAGTTCAACCTCTAAAAAATTTTTCAATCCATTAAGTACGGCAGAACTTCCAGTACCTCCACCAATTACACATATTTTCATTTGTTTACATGAATTTCACAAATTATACTTGTACAAAATCGCATCTTTCACTTATTTGACACAGTATAGCAAAGTTGTATATTAAAAATAGTAATTTTTTATTTCTAAAAAATGAGTCTGAAAAAATTATTAGTTTTTGGTTTTGTTTTGGCATTATCCACAGCACTTTTATCTGTAAAGGTGATGGCAGTTCCAGATCAGGATCTAGGAAATCAAGCCTATATGCAGAATAACGATGATGAAAACGGGAATTCTTCAGAGAATGGAAATTCTGACGATGCACAGGCAAATCAAAATCAATTTAAATGCGAAATCACCTCATCAAAAATTGATGCTTTAATGGCAAGATATCAAAATACTTTTGAAAAACATACCGGAGTTTATGAAAATATTGCAATGAGAGTTGGAGAAGTTTTGAACCAACTTGAAGATCAAGGATATGATGTGGAAGATGCAAGAAGAGCAAATAACCAATTTGAAGGAGATATTGAAGATGTACAAGTCGAATTCAATGGATTTGTTTATCAGTTAGAGCAAGGGAAAAGTAGCTTGTGCGATGGAGATAATCAGGAGGAATTTAAGCAATCAATGAATCAGGCAAGAAATCAGCTAAAAGATGTTAGAGCCTCTCTATTACAGTTAAGAAGTCAATATCAAGATGAAGTTAAACCTCTTCTTTTAGAATTGAGAGAACAAGTTAGAGCAGCAGAAGATGAACTAACACCAGGTGATGTTCCAGTTCAATAATATTAATAGTAATAATTCAAAATAATCTATTAAAAAATAATAAAATGGAACCAAATACAAATAATCATACTGCTGTACCACAGGCTCAGACTGGTGGTGCACCTGACCAAACAGTAGCACCAGTTCAGACTGCGGGAGATCAAGAACCAATCGAAGTAAGTAACCCAACAGCTTCAGTTAAAAGTGAACCAAACAAACCTAAGACTGCTCATCTATCAAAGATGACACTAGTTGCTGGAGTTTTGGGAGTTTTATTGCTAATAACTGCACTCACACTAGTAATTTTCAGGTCAATTGAAGGAGATCTTTTCAATTCAACAAACGGTGATGATCTTGTTGTATCAGAAAATGAAACTATATTTAGTGATCTATTTTCATTTATAGATTCTGATCTTAATGATATAAACGAAGAAGATGATCTCGCTGACTTTGATGATTCTGAGTTGGCCGTTGAAGAAACAGAAGAGGAACTTGATTCGGCTATTGATGAAATTGATGAATTAATGGAGGATATCGACTCATTAGAGGATGATCTCGCTGATTTCGATGACTCAGAATTAAGTCTCTAAAGTCAAAATTCTATCTTAAATTCGAATTTTTCATTACTGTTTTTTTCCTAATACAATAGGTGGTGTTTTACAAATACACTTGCATACAAATCATTGTATGCTGTACAATGTAATTACACCTTAAATTCCTTATATTTTAGGATTATGTCAAGGGTTCTTGATCACAAGATCTTCGGAGACGATATGCAAGCAGTAGAATTCACTCTTAATAAGGGTGAAGCTATCAGGTCTGAAGTAGGATCAATGCTCTATATGACACCAGGTATCGAGATGAAAACTCGAGTTGAAGGTGGTATTTGGAAAGGTGTAAAAAGAGCAATAACTGGTGAGAGTTTCTTTCTGACAACATACCAGAATATTGTGGAGAAAGATGAGATAATTGCTTTTGCTGCACCCTATCCTGGAAAGATCATTACCCTTGAACTATCAAATACAGGCAGTTATTTGTGTCAAAGAGATTCTTACCTTTGTTCTGACACAAATGTAGAGGTTGAAGTTGCATTAACTAAAAGGCTCGGTGCTGGATTTTTCGGTGGTGAGGGCTTTATTCTTCAGGAACTTTCTGGAGAAGGGCAGGCGTTCATTCATGCGGGTGGTACAGTGATCGAAAAAGATCTTCAACAAGGTGAAATGCTTAAAATTGATACTGGCTGTATTGTTGCGTTCAGCACATCTGTTGCATACGATATTCAATTTGTTGGTGGTTTTAGAAATGCTCTTTTCGGTGGTGAAGGTTTGTTCTTAGCTACTTTGACTGGGCCAGGTAAGGTTTTTGTACAATCATTACCATTCTCAAGAATGGCAGATAGAGTAATAAAAGCATCTCATCTGTCAGCTGGTGGTTCTAGAGGTGAAGTTACTGGAGCATCAGGTATTGGTGGATCAATAATTAAAAATATAATTAGTGGAAATTAGGTTTTATTTGTACCAGTTTTTGTACAGAGTAGTTTAGTTTGTTGCTTTTTACTTAACAGATAATATAGATAATGAACGAAGAATTTGAAATGACAAAAGATATTGGTGTAAATAGCAAAGTTTTTTACCCTTCTCATGGGGCGGGTGAGATAGTTAAAGAGAAACAGATAGAATTTGCTGGTGAAATGAAAAAGTATTATGAATTTTCCTTTATAAATAAAAAATTAACGATATCTACTCCTATTCAAAACATTGGGAAATTGGGGATACGAAATGTTCTTAGTTATGAAGATATTATTAAGAGGATCGCAATTCTCAAGAATAAGCCGATCGTAAAGGCTGATGTTAAGGACTACAATGAGTTAATGATAAAAATTCAGGAACTCGACCTCTTAGGAGAGGTCGATTCTTTTATTGAGATAATACAATATTGCAATGCAGAGATCGAAATAAGGCAGAAAGAAGGTAGGCTTATTCCTGTTAGTATTATAAAAAATTTGAGGACTTCAAAAAGCAATTTGATCGGAGAGATGGCCGTATCAAAAGGAATTCCTTATGAGGAAGCTACTGTTGAGTTTATTAAGATCACAGGAATGGCTGAAAACTAAGATCTATTTAGGTTGGCTACGGAAATCCAGCAGTCTCTGCTGGATTTTTTTTCTTATGGATATGGTTGAATCAGTATCTTCTGGAGTCGGTAAAATAAATTCATCTAAAATTTGTTCTAGATCTTCTTCGTTTATCTCTAAACCAATAGTTTGTTCTGAAAGTGGTTTTTGTGTTTGAGATGATCCTAAAACTTTTGCTTTAGGAAGATCTGATCGTATCTCCTGTGATTGAATCTGTTCACTTTGTAGAGCTATTTCTAATTTTGATCTTAATAATGGATGGATCGTATCGTTATTCCCTATTCTATTTAAAATTTCACTAATCTCATTCTTATTAAATTCTATAACTGTACGATTCATTTTTTATTTTTTCAAAAATTTATATCTATTTCTAACTGCGATATTTAATCATTTTTATACACCAAGATGTCATTAAATTATAACAAACTAATATACATTTGATTTGCAATTAAAAAAAAGTTACATTATATGTACATAAAATTCTAACACTTTAACAAAATGAGACTATTTGAAAACTTTAAGAAAGTTAGGTTGCAAAAGAGATTTTTATTACCAATGTTAATTTTTCCTTTTGCATTAGCTTTATTGGCTCTTCTTTCTATTTTTGTTTACAGTGCAATCACTTTCAAACCGAATGAGGTTAAAGTATCAAATGTAACTGCTTATTCTGCAACAATATCATGGGTAACGAAAGCAAAAACTAAAGGTACAGCTATTGCAACTACAGAAGAAACAAAATTACCTGTTTTATTGGATTTCACAAAAGATAATAAACATTTTGATGATAGAGATTGGAGTGTAGCCGAACTTAGAGCAGCCGAAATAAAATATGGATCGAATAATGAGCTTGAAACATTAACTGATGAAGATATTCTTGATACGATATATTTACAAAATCTTGGTGATTACAATGTTCATCATGTTACCTTAAAGGGTCTTGAACCTGAAACTGAATATTCTGTAATGATCGGTAATGGTGGAGTCTACAAGAAAGTAGATATTACAACTGACTCAAATAGTATTACAACAGCTTCTGAATCTGATGAGCTTTATACTCCAGAACCTTCTTATGGTTTGATAAAGATGTGGGGTTCTGAAGAACCTATTACTGACGGAGTTGTATATTTAGAGATAGAGAATAGAGATAGTTCTGAAAGAT
>CAZINM010000043.1:0-8822 GCA_964540605.1 uncultured Candidatus Saccharibacteria bacterium | reverse complement strand
AGTTTTAACGAAACCGCATCAGCAAGAAATCTAGCATCTTCGATTATTAAAATTTTCTCTTTCATAGCTGATTATAACAAGACAAGTCATAGACTATGTATATATTTTGTGAATTAGTGAAATTCAACCCCAAGTACTGAATTAATGTAATAACTAATATCTTGTTGGACTGGTCTATTAGGAAATTGATCATCTAGGGATCTTCTCGCAGCTCTCGTACGCTGAATAACTGTTCCGAAAGATGCTAATACATCTCTATGAGAAGGAGATCTTCTAGTACTGTACGATTGAATTGTACGCATATTAACCAAACATCTGATACAATAATCCCAAAAATTCGCAGCTCGTGTAGCAGATCGACCTAATCCATCTCTATTAGTTTGCATTTGCCAATCTGGATCAAACCGCTGACATAAAATTGCAAATAGCCAATTAATTTTATTTAATTCTCCCCCTTTTACCATATCTCTGTTGTCTCTAATAAATCTAGGAATCGCTATCGTATAGAGATTAATTAACATCATAAGATAATTTGCTGCGAGATAGTCAATCTCTCCTTTCTCATTGTATAAAAATTTCCTATCAGGCATTAGATTCATAGAATCTAGCATACATAAAATTTGATCTTCTGTAATTGAACCCGCAATAAAATTTGTAAGAATATCACTCCAGAAGGAATAAAACACATCCTCATGATCAGGATTTATATTTGCTGAAGCAACAATCTGCAAGAAAGAGTTCCGTGCAAATCTCCCATATTCCTTAAGTTGTTGTTGATCTCCTTCAATTATAACTCTGGTTAATGATCTCAGGGCTGCCCTACTCTTAATAAACTCCATACACTCAATATATAGCCTAGGAACCTTTGATTCAGGTCTACGAATAATTCCTTCATTCTCTTGTATTAATTCCTCACCAGATCTAATAAACTTTCCACCATCCTTCTGTTTCGATCTAGCATTTGATAAGTACTTTTTACTTAGCTCTTCATTACCTTCTTTCTTAAGTTCTTCAGCTCTCGAAGCTAATACTTCTGCTTGAGCCAAAAACCTTTCACCTTTTAGCTTTAATTCTGAACCTTTTCTAACTGATCTTTCTGCCTCACTCATAGATCCCATCAAGCTTCCTCTAACAGACTGTAACCTTTCCCTTAACAATATCAATTCTTCATCTGTTATAAATAGCAGATTTTTTATCATGACTGCGTTTTCGGAATCGTATTGTCGACCATCCGTTCCATAAATAAATAAAGGTTCATCGCCGGCTAATATACAAGCAATTTCATCACAAGATATAACTGGATAATAAAATCTACCATCAAAAAAATCATATGATATGCGTGTTAACTCATTTATAGGTATTGCTCTTGATGAAGTAGCGAGATCATTTTCATGGACTAAAGATCTACTAATCAATACTGTAGAATCGGAATCTTCATATAAACTTGTCGCTGCATTGAAATGTCGTCTATGCACTCTTGCTCTACTTGCTACTATCGGATTGAATAAAATATGTGAGAAATCTCTTATTCCACTTTCAGATGCTGGAATCCAAGCAGAGCTAAAACCATTACTATCCATCAATAAAATATCCCCAGGACCAGATACCCGCAAGTACGATAACCGCGCTCTAAGAAAACTAGAAATTAATTTTATTATTACCTCAGCAGGTTGATCATCTGAATAAACTTGTCCAATTTGTTCTTCTGTAAATATTGGAAATCCTGGAAATAAACTGTTCATGTGAACCATTATCCTACGCATATCTACCCTTGCATCTCTCTCCCCTAATTCAATATCTCTCTCAACTCTAGGCATTTGTGCAATTTGAGCAGCTATTATTAATGTCCTTGGATCTACACCTATACGATTTAAAGAATTTAAAAATGTCTTATACCATGTATGTTCAATCCTTTGTATTTGATATCGGTCTCTTGTAGTCACTCTCAATTCGACAGGTGTATTAATACCTTCAATCTCGATTGTAGCTTTGACTGTGAGATACTCTTCATTCCCTTTTCGATGGGCTTTGAATGTATTTTCAATTATATTCAAACCTGCTATATGCCTTTGCCCATCACTTAAACCGAATATCTCATACTGTCTCATAACTCTTATAAAAAGCCCTTCAATAAAATCTCCTAAATTATTACTCTCAATATCGATACCTTCAAAAACAACTGTAAAACCATAAACATCCCAGGGTTTTCTTCCTTCTGCAACTTTTTGACATAGTGGAGCTAATGATTTTTTTCTTGAATAGACCCTAGCGTGTAAACGACCTGCTATTCCTTCGATTAATTCGAAATTTTGACCTGCCCAAGCCATATCTTGCTGAACGACATCTATACTCTCCAATTTATCGATATACATAGAAAGACTTTCAGAGTAACTTCTTAATCTAGCTGCAAGTATTTTAAGATCTCTTTTTGGTGAATATATTTGAGATTCGAATTTTTCTCTCTCTGCTACTAAATCACGATAATATCCAGTAATAATTTGCCTAATTTCATCTATTGATTGTATAGGTAATTCACCAAGCAATGTGTCTTCCAACTTATCAACAAAAGTTTCCACTACTTGTATTTGTCTTGAGAAGTCTCCTAGAAATTGATCAATCCTTTCATCATAGGTAATTTGACGATTTGCTAAATGTTGAACCGTTCTATTAGAAGATCCTCCATTAGCTTGTTTATAATCATCATCCTTTCGAAGTGCTCTCATAAAATAATCCGATTCATCTCTTAATCTCGCACATACACTTGAGATACTATCTGTAACTTCTTGAACTTTTACTAAAAGTTGAGATTCTGGTGAAATTTTGACTGCTCTTAATGCCTCATTTATTCCGGCTTCAAAATGAGCAGTAAATGCAGGTAGATCTTCGATTTCACCATCAGGACCGACTACCTTTCTCCATATCTCTAATGCTTCTGCATATTCACCATCTTTATGTAAATGATAAAAAGCTCTATCTCTCAGATCTGTTAATATTCGTCTATTATCATAAGCGACTAATAAAGGTGCAACAGATGTTAATGCCCACTTTGCGATTCCCATAGTTTCTGAAGTCCTTTGCTCTGTAATCAATTCACGCAACATCATTAAAGAAATACAATAATGGATAGTATCCGCTTGATATCCGTAATCATATAAGAGCAAATATAGTAATGTATTTGGACCATGTCCTGAAAATAAGATATTTTCTTTCGGTGAATAATCCAACCCAGCACGTAAAACTGGCTTGATCAATGAAAGCTTGCAATCTTTTTGAGGATCTTCTTTTATTAAAACATCTGGAGGTGCGGCTAAATTCAATACATGCAAACATTTCTCACAACCAGATTCAATTCGTTCTATTTCTGATTCATCTTCAACAGGTTCCATTAGTAGGACTGCTTTTTCTGCTGCAAAAGTCTTCTCTGTCTCAATTAACTTTAAAAATCCTTTCTCATCAAGCCCGATCCTATGAGTTCTAACAAACTCCAATGCTGCATCTGGAACAGACGCAACTATTTCATCACTGGTTAGATATGAAGAGACTTCGGGCAGTAAAGTTTGTGTTGTCAACTCTACTTGCTTATCCATATAAAAAGTGAATCAGGTAATAATAATATTGAAGAAAAAAATAAGTGATATTTATTATACTTCCCAATTCCTAATGATATATTTATACGTTTCTTTAGAATTCAATTGTCTTGTTGTATTTCCTGACCTAACAAAAAACATGCTTACTTCGTCTTCCGTAAAAAAGACTGGCTCATTTGAGCGTTCAATTTTGACTAAACATAATGTACGTCCCTCAATCTCTGCAGGTTGTATTGAAATTAATCTTGAGTTTTCAGAACCTATATATGAGCAAAAAAGACCAGTTATATACTGAATTAATCCATCAATATTTTTAGATCTAAGAGATTTAATATCGTTTTTTAATCCGATTATTTTTTTATCGTCATTAACACCTAATATTAAAGTACCACCATCAGTGTTCATAAAAGCCACTAAAGACTTTAGAACTGTTTTCTCTAGATCTTTGTTAACCTTTCTAGTATTAAAATCCCACCTAATGGAAGATTTAAACTCAAGATTTCGTGATTCTTCTTGTAAAATTAACTTATTAATTAGCTTAATTGTAATATCTGGTGTCAAAATCTCCTTAGCTTTCTTAATGCCTTGTTTCTGAATAACATCTGTACTTAATGATAATCCCCTTAAGGCATTACTCCCTTCTTCTTCATTTTTGGCTACAGACCAAAGTATAGAATATCCATCAGAACTTATACCGTTAATAATCTCATCAATTGACACCCATTTATAAGCATCCTTTAATTTTAAGATTGAATCAATACCCTCCAAAAGAAATACATCAACAACATATTTTGTAAAAACACCTGTTCTCCTCGAAACACCAAATGTTTCAATCTCAGTATATACCGAACTTAATTCATGTTTCTTAGGATCATATTTGAAATCAGAGATCTCATCTTCAAGATGTCTGATCATCGATTCCTTTGAAGTTTCGTCCTCTAATTTATAACCACCAACCATTTGGTATTTTAAGGCTTTTTTATTGAAAGAGAATAAATACATATCTCTTTTATTTCCTTCAACTTTCGCTTTTATTACAGATAAAACAATGTCTCTTTGGTCTAAATGCTGAGTGTCCTTGTATTTATAAACCCTTTTATATTCCATATCGAAAATAAGATCTGTGCCATAATATAGATTATTTGTAACAACATCATCTACGACATTAGACTGTGTTCTCTCCCATTTATCAATTATTGCGAGGTCATTTGAACAATATCTTCCAACGCTTTTCAGAAAAGAACGAGTTGCTTCTTGATTAATAAAAAAATCGACCTCATTCTGGTCGACTCTATCAGCACACTGTATTCCAAAAAGCTTTAATACCGACTTTGCAAATTGCTTAGATGTAATATTTGAGAAATCTACAGTAATTTTTTCATTTTCTTGGCATAGTCCCAAAACAAGTTCACAGAAATTTTCTGGTTGTATTTTATTACCCTTTTTATCCTTAACCTTTTCTTGTTTCATGACCTTATATTATAACATTATTAACAAACCTATAGCAATGCAGGCTAATAGTTGAATGGCTTTATAACAATCTCCCCTCCCTGTCCTCTTCAACATGTTCAGATTTCAAAATGTATACATCTGCTCCAAAACCATCTTTGCCGATCAATTCTCCTTCTCCTCTTAAAATAGCTTCATAAAATCTGCAGTAAGGACATCCTTCTTCTCCATTAGGACATTCCAATGCATCTAACTGTTTAGCAACTTTAATTTTTTTAGCTATCTTATAAACTTCTTCAAAAGATGTTTCTAGATCGGGTAGATCTACTTTTTCAGGTTTGTTCTCGCTCTCTAGATACCAATAAGATGCAGATGAAACAGCTCTATTTTGGCAGTTCTTCACTAATAGATGATAGATCGGAAGTTGTAATGAATCCTCAGATTCTTTTTTAGCACCTGTTTTAAAGTCGATTATGTTAACGCTATCACTTTCTTCAAGATATTCGAGCCAATCGATCTTTCCACACAAAATTATGTTATCTTGCTCAGAGAGCCAATAGAAAGGAAGATCCATATTTATTTTTATAGCACGGTTTTTCAAAGGTCCGGGATTATCAATAACTCTTTTGATCATGTTCTCTCCACGCTCTTTATATTTTCTTTCCAGATCATCACTAAAGAAGCCACCTTTTTTACCACTATACTTTTCCCATTCATCATCGAACTTATTGATCAATGATGTTGAAAAGCGTTCTTCTACAGGTAAAACTGATAAAGATTCTAAAACTGAATGTACAGCAGAACCTAAACTTAAAGCTGGAGATATTAATTTTATCTTACTTTTTGTTTTTGGATCTTTATAAACATTTTTTAAATAATAAGATCTTGGACATGCTAAAAAATCAGAGATCGAGGAGTGAGAAACCCATAGTGCAGAGTATTTATCTTGCATTTTTAGATTTAAGTGAAATAAATATAATATTCTACCAAAAAAGGCTGATAATATCTGTTATATCATTTAGGCAATTTGGATTTCAAATCGTCAACCCATTCATCTACACCTTTTTCAGAAACAGGTTCAGGATCACCATCAATTATCAGTGCATCGACTAGTTCTTTTGCACCCTTTTCAACAGCTCTCTCCCTAAAATCCTTCATAGAGCGGCAAAAATACTCTTCTCCATAGACTTTATCACCTAAACCGATGAATGCCATTTTAACTTCAGATAGATCAGAATCTTCGATTTGTGCGTACAAACCTTCTAGGTACTGATTCATCTGCCCTAAATTCCATGTTGAAGTGGCAACAATAAAAATATCTTCCTTATTAAATATTGAAACATCAACCTCATCTGCAGAAACGATCTCAATATCATCTATGGTGTAAAGTTCTTGCATCTTTTTATAAACATATCTAGCGACACTTTCAGTATTTCCTGTAACAGAGGCATAGATGATCTTCAACATATACACTACTTTGCTAAATTTAATATAGGCAGGTTGGAATCCTCAAACATTTCATACACTTTTTGCATATCAATCTCAGAAGCATCTGGCACTCCTTCAAGTGGGTAGCTTCCAAATAACTCGATCCACTTAAATCTTCCGAGTGTCACATAAGGTAACAATTCTAAATACTCTAAAGATTTTATCCTACTTACAAAATTTTTTAAACTTGTGATAGATCTTTCATCATCTGTCATACCTGGTATGACAACATATCTTATTCTAATGGATCTTTTCTTACCTCGTGCTACCAATGCATCATCCAAATATCTAAGATTTTCAAATATCTGCTTCGATGGTCTTCCTGTCAACTCCTCATGTACCTGCTCATCCATATGTTTTATGCTGATCATCCATAGATCTACATGATCTAAGAACATATCTATAACATTAGTTGTGGTAAAAAGTGATGTCTCCAGAACAACATGAACCTTCTCTTTCTTGAATTCCTTAAGAATCTCTGTCGTAAAAAGAGGTTGAGCTACTGGATCTCCACCTGTTATTGTAACTCCGCCGATAATTCTAGGATCATCAATATCCTCTTTCATTTTGTGAGGTATATACTTTTTCCAGTAAGCTCTATTCTTCAACACTCTATGTACCAAGTCATCTACCGTTATCTCCTGACCCCTGTCTGTAAGGGTAGTATCTACACTGTGACAAAATTTACATCTCATAGGACATCCTTGTAATATGACCACAGTGCGTAAACCCGGCCCATCTACAGCACCAAGTGTTTGTATTGAATGTAATGATCCTTTTACCATTTTCTTTATTCTCGACTTAAATTATCAGTCATTAAAATGCCTGATGGAAAGTTCTAGCTATAACCTCATCTTGCTGTTCTTTGCTTAATCTATTAAATAGAACTGCATATCCACTCACTCTTATTGTCAATTGAGGATATTTTTCTGGGTGAGCTTGAGCATCTTTTAAGGTCTCTCTATTAAATACATTCACATTTAGATGATGTGCACCCTTGCCAATGAAATATCCATCTAACATCTGGCACAGATTATCTACCTTCTCTTTGTCAGATTTGCCCAACGCTGACGGAACAATTGAGAATGTATTTGAAATACCATCCTGACAATATCTATAAGGTATCTTTGCGACTGAGTTAAGAGATGCTATAGCACCATTCTTATCTCTTCCGTGCATTGGATTTGCACCTGGTGCAAAAGGAGTACCTGATCTCCTACCGTCCGGTGTTGCTCCAGTTGCTTTACCGTACACAACATTTGATGTGATCGTAAGTATTGATAATGTATGAATTGAATCTCTATATGTTTCGTATCTTCTTAAAGCAGTTATGAACTCCTTTACAACATCCACGGCAATTTGATCAACCCTATCATCATCATTACCAAACATCGGAAAATCACCTTCGATCTCATATCTTTCTGCAACACCATCTTCTCTCCAAATAGGTTTAACTTTTGCATACTTAATAGCACTAAGGGAATCAACTACGACAGATAAACCAGCAGCTCCAAAAGCCATATTCCTTTTGACATATGGATCATGAAATGCCATCTGGGCTGACTCATAATGGTACTTATCATGCATATAATGTATAGCATTCATTGCTGAAACATACCTCTCCGCAAGCCAATCTAGTAGATCTACGAACCTAGGCCAAACTTTATCATAATCTAAATACTCAGAATCGTTCATAGATCTTAATCCTGGTATTATTACTTCTCCACCCTTCTGCTCTTCACTTTCTTCTAAAGGTTCTTCTTTTCCTCCATTGATCGCAAGTAATAAAACTTTTGCGATGTTTCCTCTCGCTCCAAAGAACTGCATCTCTTTTCCTATAGCCATCCCTGAAACACAGCAAGCAATACCGTAATCATCACCATAATAAGGTTTCATCAGATCATCATTCTCATACTGAATAGAACTTGATCTTATTGATTGTTTTGCACAATAATTCTTCCAAGCTACTGGGATGTCATTACCCCAAAGTACTGTTAAATTAGGTTCAGGAGCTGGACCAAGATTTGTCAATGTATGCAGGAATCTAAATGAAGTTTTTGTCACAAGTGATCTTCCATCAATACCTGTTCCTCCCAATACCAAAGTCACCCAAGTTGGATCACCAGCAAACAACTGATCATATTCTGGAGTTCTAAGATGTCTAACAATTCTTAACTTTATGACAAAATCATCAATGAATTCCTGAATTTGAGATTCAGTGAATTTACCAGAGGCCAGATCTTTTTCAAAATAGATATCAAAGAACGCATCTAGTTTACCCATCGACATTGCAGCACC
>CAZINM010000042.1:0-9114 GCA_964540605.1 uncultured Candidatus Saccharibacteria bacterium | reverse complement strand
GTGCGTCTCGGGTCTGCTCAAAGTTCTTTGCTGGGTTAATAGCAACAATCGTGATCGCTGCGAGGATTGCTATCAATCCTACTACAACCAAAATTTCAATGAGTGTAAACCCTTGATATTTTTCCTGTCTGCTCATAAAAAATGTGTTTTTAAATTAAATTATTTCAGACTAATACTAGTTAATAGTATGTACATTTTGTTGTCAAGAGATAAGTATGTTTTTATAAAGAAAAAGGGAGCCTATAAGCTCCCTTTTTAATTACATACAAAAAGATACTATCTACTAACTGTAATAGCTGTAGCTCTCTCAGGATCTGCTGTTACCCGGACTCTTCCACCTGTTGTAACACACATTGTATATGCTGTGTCAACCATTGTACCCCAATCTACAGCTTGAGATGGATCTTGCGGGATCGCAACAATATACTCATCTACAAGTGGAATATCTAGGTCGATATACTCAGTATTATCATTTGCAGTACTACCATCTTCATCTCCTGCAGTAACACCAATCGCAATTGGAACCTCAATTGTTCCACACTCTATTTCATCTGCATACTCTCCATCAGTATCTGCATCTACTAAAACTATGTTTGTTTCATCAATAAGGGTTTCCATAGAATTACCCTCTTCAGAAGTATACTGTGTAATAGCGTTCAATATCGCTGTTACATCTGACGACCTCTGTGCGTCTCGGGTCTGCTCAAAGTTCTTTGCTGGGTTAATAGCAACAATCGTGATTGCCGCAAGGATTGCGATCAATCCTACTACAACCAAAATTTCAATGAGTGTAAACCCTGTATATTTTTCCTGTCTGCTCATAAATAAGCTTTTTTATAAATTAAATTTATATACAGTACACTACTAGTTAAGCTGATATAAACTTTAATGTCAAGAAATATTAATATATAAAGAAAATATCAGTTAACCTATATTCTTTTATTTAAAAAATATAACCAAATGAGGTTACTCTGACAATTAATGAATTATCAAATAATGAATATCACTAAATCTTCCTAATAAACTGTAAAACTTCCATAGGATGCCCAGCAGGTGAAACCTTCGGCCATATTTTAATTATTTTATAGTTTTTATCTAACAAGAAAGTACTCCTCTGTATACCCATGAATTTCTTACCAAACATATTTTTTTCAACAATAACACCAAAAGCTTCACAAAATTTGCCATCCACATCAGACCAGACCTCAAACTCTAAATTATTCTTCGCACAAAATTTCTCATGAGATTCATGGGAATCTCTACTTACTCCAATCAATTTTACTTTTAATTGTTTAAGCTCATCCAAGATCTTTTGAAAGCCTTTAGCTTCTAGTGTGCAACCTGGTGTTCCATCTTTTGGATAAAAATATATCAAGGTCATTTCATCTTTTAAACCTTCAAGAGATACCACCTCTCCTTTGATATTTCTTGCTTTTACATTTACTGGTGCTGAATCTCCTTCCTTAAACATAACTCTTTTATAATAAAATTATCTTATTAGATCCCATTTAACTGTAAATAAATTTTTTGACTTAACAGAATATTTTAATTTCTCATTCATTTCTTTTAATACCTGCTCTTTTTCAAGTCCTGCATATTTTCTAACTTTTCTTATGTATCTCCTCTTCTTCCTTCTGAATACTCCCACCTCAAGCAGATCCATCTCTAGGTTATTTTTTCTCCTTTCAGTCGTAGCATTAACCCACCTTCTATGAAGCTTTCTTTTTTGGATCATTATTAACCGAAGATCCTTTTTATGAACAAGAACTTTATCTTCTATCCAGGTATCCATTTTATTGGAGAGATCTTTTATATATTTTTTATCTCTCTCGATTGTTTGACCTTTTAAAAGTTCTACATTCCTATTATATAACTTTGTGATATTTTTTGTGACCCTTAGTTTTCCAACACTTTTAGCCCTTAAGGACATAATGTCATGACACTGTTTTTGTGTCATAATCTGACCATCGTCTGTAACACCACAAAACATTAAATATTCCTCTTTTTGTAAGCCATCGATCGTTACAAGTCGTAAATTCAATACTCCGCTTTTTCCTCTAATCGAATCAAGACTTCGTTTTCTCGGTTTCACTGAAGAGTAACTAAATTTTAACTGACTTGTTGGTAATTTTTTCTGATAAGCAGTATCAATAATTTTCTTTCCAATACCCCTGTTAATATAGAACTTCTGCCTTTTTTGCAAACCAATTTCATCAAATGAATAAGTGCCTAATTCCTCTTTCTTCATTTTAAAAGGTTTTCTTTTTATCTTAACAAAACCACTTCCTCTTGCAGAGATCGAACCTTTACCTCCGATGACATTTAATGAGATCTTCATCAAAGCTTCTTTTAACCCAGGAACTTCTCTTTGGTACTGATCTAAATAGAATTGCCCTTCATCTCGTTCTTTTTTTGCACTTTTCTCAATCAATTTTTTATAGTAATTATTCATTGATTGAGATTTTGCATCATTGATCTCTATCTGAAGTTTTCTAAAAGCCCTATCTACTAAATGAATGGTCGTATGCATCATGTAATAGCCAAAGATCAACATAGAGAAATCTGCACCGACACCAATAGATCCAACCGGAATATCAGATCTTCCATAATCTCCATGAAACATGTCAAAAACCTCTTTCTGCTTTGAGTAATTCCACCATTCCATCTCGTTAGTTTCATTAACGATATTCACAATTAATAACTTTTTGTTGTTCACATAACCTTGAACCCTTTTTATTCGAAGGTCAGAGAGGTATGGATCTAAAGGTAGATCATAATTAATTACTACATCACATTTACTCAATGTTTGATCCTGCATTCCCTTATCTGTGGCTATTAAAATTCGCCCATATTTCTCAAATTCCTTAATAACAGCAGATCTTTTATCATGATCTTCTATACCAGATATAAGGAGCGAGTTGGATTTTTTATTAATGAATTTTTTATAGATCGATTTGTTCTCATGTGTGTCGTTCTTTCCATTAACATAATAAACGCCTTTGAATCCGGCATCCCTAAGTAAAAATACAAGATATTTCTGTGCTAATTTGGACTGAGTATAGATAACAAATTTCGACATTCTTCTACCATATTTGTTTTTTATTCTAGAAATTGCAGATAAAAGTTCTTTAAATCTTGAGTCTGTTCGAATTTCTAAAGCATACTCTCTCAATAGAAGTAGATCATTTCTTTCTCGATCTACAGCTCTTTTTACCGATTTCTCTTTAGCTACCTCAAGATTCTCCTTCTCTTTATTCCTATGCCATTCATCATCGATCCAATTCAAACACTCAATATCTTTTCTAAACTGACGGTAAAGAAAGTTGCTCGGATTTTTACCCTCTCTGATCATTTTTAAACCTTCATCAATAATTCCGATTCCACCTAAAGCCAATTTAGGTGAAAGTGTCATTTGAGTAAAAAGTCCCAAAGCCGGTAGACTTGCGATCTGATTTGGTAAACCGAATTTTGAGCTATTAATAAAGTAGTTGATCATTGCGACTGTAAAGTCGACTTCTTTTGGGTCACCTCGATAAATCATTGGCATTTCTTCTCTTCTTGACCTTTCAACAAAACCAGGGACTCTTCTACCCTTAACCCTCCTCATTATTGGCTGTAATCGTCTAGACAGATCTTTGTAATCTATGTCATCAGTGATGCTTACAAACTGGTAGTTATAACTTCTTCTATCACCAAAGTAGTATTTATCTGCAAGATTACCGATTTTAAAAAGTCTTTTCATTGTACTTTGGAAAGGATTTGATGTTATTAAAATACATTTCTTCCCCCAAACGATCTGCCTAACAATATCTCCAACTTCACTCTTAATATCGTAAATATTCTCAATCCTATGAGCCTGATCTACTACTATCAGATCCCAATTTATTTTTTGGATAGATTTGTATTGCCTAAAAGCGAAATTGTAAGTACAAATTGCAATTCCTTCTCTCTCAAATGGATCTTTTATCTTCTCTCTTTTTAATCTTTTTAATTTCGCTTCATTATAAATGGTTGATTCCAAGCCGAATTTCATAAGTAATGTCACTCGCCAGGTTTTTAATTCGGCAAAAGGGGATAATATTAAAATATGTTTATATCCCTCGTTCCAATTCATAGAGATCGCCAATCCAGCTTCAATTGTTTTTCCTAAACCCATTTCATCTGCAAGTATCATACCTTTATTGATCGGTGAGTTGTGTATGAAGTCTGCAGCAGCTACCTGATGTGGATATAGGGGTATATTAGAATCGTATATAACGGGCAGCAACCTACTAAAAGAATCCATGGGTGGTTTCCTTTTTATTTTTGCTGCCAAATATTTTGCATGGTAATCTGTAACTCCTGTTGAACGCATATATCATTCTAACAGATAGGTATTAGATATTGTGCAGATCTAATATTTCCCAATAAAAATTCGTTAACAAATTAGCATCTAAGAGCCAAAGAGAAAATTAATGCATAAATGTTATTCCTCTTATCTCTTTGCTTTGCTACACTGGTATTGAGTTAAAAAATAACTCTATGAAAAAGAAACATTCAAAAAACAGTAAAAAATATCGCTCATTTATAGCGATGGTTATTTTTGGGATTTCGATCCTTGTTTTTGCTATTTTCGGATTTTCAAACTATTTTGCATCAGCCAGTTCAGAAATTCTTGAACTCATTAGCATTGATGAGGAACATAACTGGAGTTCTATCGAAGTCGCTTCATTGAACAGTAATGACGAAATTGTACACTCCACAATGGAGTTAGGTGACCTATTAAAGTTGCAATTTACCCAACCTAATTCATGTGATGGCGTTATTTCATCGATAAATGGAACAATAAAAGCTCAGTTCAGTGATCCTACTTTAGGTTTACAAATTTCATTGAATGACAATGAGGCTGTTTTTGTATTTCAAGAAGATATGATAGATGGCGTTTACAACTTTAATTTTGATCTAAAAGCTGATGGTACGACCTGGTCTTGCGAAGATCTTACAACTCCATATTTAAGTATATTAACAGTGACAAATAATTTAGAGGTCGATGATACAGAAACCATGGAGAAGTTATGGTCAATAGATTCAATAAGTTTAGAGGTTGATGTAATTCATCAGGAGCCGAAAGTCGAGATCAGATCTTTCTATTGGGACACACTTTCCGAAAATAATAATATAACTCCAGAGAACACGATCTCCTACGATACAAATATCGGGTCAAAAACTGTAATTTCGTATATATTGGAGAATACTTCTTCCATTAGCAGTAGCAATATTTCTCACACCTTACAGTTCTTACCTGTAGATGATCCAACAACCTGTTCAGATGAGGATCTTGAATGGTTCGTTATTAATGATAAAACTGAAATATCCTCATGGAATAATGCAGGTAATTATAATATTCCCAACTTGATCGACTGTAACGAAGATGAGTGTATATCAAGAGTTGGATCTCCAAATGACTTGAATAAATATTACAAATTTGATCCTACAAAACCTCAACAACTCAATTTCCCACTAGATACAAAAAATGCCAATCCGTCGAAGATATACTGTTTAAGAGTTGTAAAAAATGATGAGAGTACTGGAGAATATATTGAAATTGAAAATTCGCAAGAAATTCCATACATTCGATTTCAAACATTTGAGGGGAATAACAAGGTTGATCCAAAGATAAATACTGCTGCAAAGATAATAAATGAGAAGAAGTTCTTTAATGGAAATCAGAAACCAAAATTTAGGATCAATGCATTCGAGCCAATTGAACCTACAAAAATTGAATCCATAGATCAGATATCAGGAAGAAGAGTAATAAGCACAAGTAATTATAAAATTTTTGCTGCAATTTACGATGCTTTTGGTAATGAAATAGATGGTGAGGTGTCTTTGCTGATCAATCCCAATGGTGAATTAACAGTAGAGTTACCACAACAGTATCAATTTGAACCTGGATATTACCGATTGCAAGTTGATGTTGAAACAACTGGTGCAGTAGATTCGTATGAATATGAATTCTTATGGGGAGTATTAGCTGTAAATACAGATCAAGATGTCTACAGACCTGGTGAAGAAGCATTTGTTATGATGACAGTTTTGGATGATAAAGGAAAAACAATTTGTGATGCGGATGTAAATGCAGTCGTTACAGATCCTAATGGTGATACGAATAATTATTCAACATCAGATGGAACAATTACTAGATCATCACAGTGTGGACCAGATAATTTTACATACGAGCCAGATTTCTCATTTGATTTTGCTAGAACAGCTACTCCTGGACTTTATACAGTTCAAATGACCTCATATATAGATGGTGTTGAAAGGACAATTGACCAAAGTTTCGTAGTTGAAGAAGATCCACAATACATTATTAGTAGGACAGGTCCAACAAGGATATATCCTGTTGAAGAATATGAGATGGGCATTTCTGTTTATTCAAGAGATGGATATAAAGGTAATATTCGTGAATTTGTTCCTTCATCTTTTGATATTACCAGCCCAACGGGAACTATTATCAAGCAGAATTCACATACTCAAATAGATTGGCAGGTGAATATTCCTGCAGGAGGATCTGTACAGGTTGGATATACATTTGACGCTCCAGATATTTCACCAGAATTCTACACATTAGGACCTATTGCAATTGGAAATTATTATGAAAAAACTAGCTGGCAGATTGCATCTGATGCATTAACAAATAAATATGCAGTCACATGTTCTGGATGGACAACCCCAGCTAATGCGCAAGGTTCACCAACATTAGGTTCAACTGCCGTATATTCAAGCTTCACAACGAGTAATTCTGCTTATGCGACAGTAAGTGGTGCAGGAACTATGAACTGTTCTGGATTCAATAATACGAGCTTAGGAACATTTGTATCTGCTAATGTTGTATTCTCACTTGCAGCGGATGGGGCTACAGGTGGAGATGATACTACGACATTAACCTATGCAGTAAATGGAGGAACTCAAACAACACTCGCAACATGGACACATAATACTCAAAGATCAAACGGAACAAATGGTAATTACTGGTCTTATTCAGCCTCAAATATTACTTCTTGGACAGATGTAGGTAATACTGTTGTTTATCTTAACAATGCCAAAGTTAAAGGACCAGATAGGAGAACGATCTATCTTGATGCTGTTTGGGTGGAAGTTAACTATACAACTCCTACTATCTCAGTTTCTGGAACTTGTAAAGAATACAATGAGACAACAGATTGTACTGATGGTTCAACGGTTAGGATCGCTGTTGATGGCTCATTAGCATCGCAAACTACAACCGTTGCTTCTGGGACATGGACGATCACTGGCGTTACCGCACCAGCAAGTGGAGGAACATTAATTGCATTCTTAGATAATGTCACAGATGCCAATGAAGCTGTCGCAGTAACAACTTATGATGGTTCCGGGAATATTACAGGTGTGCCATTAATAAAAGAACATCTTGTAATTGGTAGTGATGAAAATCGAACTGTCACAAATGCTGATCTAAATGATTATGACAATAGTGTATCTGGCGATGAAGATATCTTCTATGAGGTAGATTCAAGTAATAATCTAACTGTTGACTACACAGCACAATCAACACAAGAGGTGCTGTATATAAAATCTGGAAATACATACCAACCCGCTTCAGCTTCTGGTGTAACTGTAAATACACATGATCTAGATAATAATGGAACATTGACACTAGATGGAAATGCATTGAAACTTTCCGGATCTTGGGATAACAACTCAACATTTAATTCAAACACTAGTACAGTTACCTTCACTGCATCTTCAGGTACAGAAACGATAGATAGTACAGGTGGTACTGGAGGATTTAACAATGTGACTTTCGGAGAAACTTCTGGAACTGCAACTTGGAATTTGTCATCAGCGTTGGATATTAATGGAACAACAAATATTACATACGGGACAGTTGGAATGAATGGCTCTAACAATATAACACTTGCTGGAAGCTTAACAATTGGAAGCTCAGGTAACTATACTAAGGGTACAGGAACACTAACTTTTGATGGCTCAGCTACTCAGACAATTACAGATAGTAGAGCAACAAAAGCTGATCTGGGATCTGTAAGATTCAATACGACTGCTCACACTGTACAGTTGGGGAGCAGTATTAATTTAACAAATATTGTGATCCCAACTAATATTTCTTTCGATCTCACATCTAATGGCTATACTCTTACAGTTCTTGGCAGTGGTTCAGGAACATCAAGACCTTTCTACATAAATGGCGGGACATTCTCAGCTGGTACGAATTCAACTGTCACATATCGAAGCGATACATCTTTAGAAGTTCAAAGTACAACATATGATAACTTAGTTCTAGAAAATCCAACAAATGGACAAAATCCAACTCACACTTTAGGTTCTGCCACTTCAGAAACAATTTCCGTTGATACAATAACAATTGGTGAGGGCTCCAATGCTATTTCAGTTGATGCTGAAACATATGATCCAACAATAAGTGTCGCAACGACATTCACAATAAATTCAAATGCGACCTACTCCGCTTCATCAACTGGTACATTAAATATATCCGGCAACTGGTCAAATGGTGGTACATTCACTGATAACTCTAGCACTGTGACATTTAATTCAACTTCAACTGGTAGAACTATTTCTGGAAATCTAACAGGATCAAGTCAGTTCTACAAAGTTTTGTTCAATGGAAGTGGCGGAGGTTGGACTATCACCGATCCAATGACAGTTTCGGCAGATGTAACAGATAGTATGAATGTATCACAAGGTACTGTGACTGTAGGAAATGGAAACGGAGATGATCTAACTGTTATTGGGAATTTAAGTATTGGTTCTGCTTCTGGAGTAGCAACATTGCAAACACCAGATTCTTTAGCGCAAGGTAATACTGTGACTATAAATATTAACAGTACAACTCCAACCTCTTGTACCAACTGCACTGTTGATGTCGGAACAACAACTGATGCTAATCCAACTGGTTCATTAATAATCAATGAGAATGGGATATTGAGATTCAATTCAGATTCAAGTGTAGATTCAGGCGTTACAGTTTATGATTCAGGATTGTTTAATGTAAATGGACTTCTTGCTGATTCTGGCACTTCTGGATCTGGTACAGGTGACACAGCAATTGAGGAT
>CAZINM010000041.1:0-9488 GCA_964540605.1 uncultured Candidatus Saccharibacteria bacterium | reverse complement strand
GAATAATTTTCGATGACATTGTCTTGGAGTCAATTTCTTTTGTATCAACACCTCCAGCAGTGAATTGAGCATGATCCCAATCAAGTAAACCATCAATATTTAATGCATATCGCTTGATGTTTTTAACCAATTCTCTCAATTTGGCCTTTGATATATTCATTGCTTGAGAATCAACATCAATTGATCTGAGCATAAACATAACTAAGCTTTTAGCACAAATTTCGTAAAATTGATTTGAGATCATTCGATTGTTGGTATCTATCCGTTTTGAAATTTCAGTGTAAAGTAAATCCTCATCTATGTTTGGAGCGAAATCAATTAACAATTTCATTTCATTAAATGGTGTTTTATACCTATTAGTATTAATTGAGACATTCCTAGATATACTAAGTATCGCAGGACCAGATATTCCATAATGTGTAAAAATAAGATCATCGTTTATCTCATTTATTTTCTTTTTATTAATTTCAAAAAGAACTTTAGCTTTTACTGTTACACCTTGTAAATTTTTACAAATTGGATCTAATGATTGTATCGGAACGGAAACTTGAACTGGTTGAATTATTTTATGACCTAGATCTTCTGCTATTTTGAATCCTGAACCATCAGAACCTAATTGTGAATATGTTTTACCACCAGTTGTTAAAATGATCTCATCAAATAGATTCTTACCTAATTTCCCACTAGCAATATATTCAACCTCAAAAGTTCCATTAGAAATCTTATTGATTTTTTTAACATTTGTACCATACAAGATCTTACAACCGCACACTTTACATTCATTAATTAAAGCGTCCAGCACATCTAGTGCTCTTTCTGATCTTGGGTAAAGTCTACCCTCTTTCTCTTCAATAAATTCAATTCCGATATCACTGAAAAATTCCCTCGTGTCATTTATATCAAATCGATAAAATACAGATTCAACAAATTTAGGATTTTCACCATGATATTTTTTTATGTTTAGATCATTATTTGAGATGTTACATCTACCATTTCCAGTAATTAATAGCTTCATCCCTGAAGATCTATTTTTTTCAAATATTGTCACATCATGTCCATTTCGAGATGCAAAGATGGATGAGATCATTCCAGCAGGACCGCAACCAATAACTGCGATGTTTTTAGTCATTTAATAAAATCATCAAATCAAGTAAACTTATTATATCTTTATCGTGAAATTTATAACAATAATTTGCAAATTAGTTACAACTCAATAATAATTAAATATTAAATCTTTATTAAGAGAATATGAAAAAACACTTTTTTGCAAGATCTATATTTTCTTTCTTAATTTTTTCTCTTTTTCTATGTCCTATTTTTGCTCAAGATCAAGTTGTTACAACAACTGACGATCAAACAATCGAGCAACCTCAACAAGAAGCGATCCAATCATTTCATAGCGAAGTAGTAATAAAACAAGACTCATCCTTAGAAGTTACTGAAACTATAACAGTTTTGGCTTTGGGAAATTCAATTCAAAGAGGAATATATAGAGATTTCCCAACAACATATCGAACAAGTGCTGGTTTTACTGAGACTACATCTTTTGAAGTTTTATCTGTTCAAAGAGATGGCTCTCCAGACGATTATCATACTGAATATATTTCGAATGGTGTTAGATTATATATTGGTAATCAAAATTTCTTTCTGCAACCTGGTACTTACACATATACAATAAAATATAAGACAGATAATCAGATAACTTATTTAGAAGATCACGACGAGCTTTTTTTCAACATAACAGGACAAGGTTGGACTTTTCCAATATATAGATCCTCTGCAGACATTTATGTCCCAGCTAATACAAATATGTCAGAGACAGATTACGGCGCTTATTGGGGGATATCTGGATCAACAGATTCATCAAATATTACAAAAACTACTGATTATACAAACGGATTTACAAAAGTTTCATTTATAAATAACAATTCTTTAAATGTTGAACAAGGTTTTACAATATTTGTTAAGTTTCCAAAAGGTATAATTGAAGAACCTACAAAAACAGAAAGAGGTTTGAGGTTTCTAAAAGACAATTTCTCTTTAATATCGTTAGTAGTAGGAATGTTTGCCTGTTTTACTGTAGCGATCATAACTTGGTTGATCTGGGGAAGGGATCCACATTCTAAAGGGATCTATCCTCAATTTGAGCTTCCAGAAAACATATCTCCTGGACAAGCAAGATTTATAAGCAAAATGGGTTTTGACAGTAATGTGATCTCTGCAACAATAATTTCACTCGCTACAAAAGGTTACTTATTTATTGAAGAAAAGAAGAAAGGAATTCTAAATCGTACCTCTTACACAGTTAAAAAGCTAAAAGAGGTAGATGAATCAAAATTATCTTATGATGAAAAAGTATTTATGAATGAGTTCTTACCTCAAGGTAAAGACTCTGTTGATTTTGATTCTACATACTCATACACAATTAAAAACGCCTATGATAAATACTCATCATATTTTAGGTCTAAATATAAGAAAGAAATATATAAAAGCAATGTTGGAGCTTTATTGCTAGTAATATTTTCTGGGTTATTACCAATTATTCTGTATGTACTATTTGGTAGAACAGATCCAGAATCCTTATCAATGCTAATTTTTGTTGTGATATGGAATCTTGGAGTGTTTATTGCGTTCATCTCAATGATGAAACGAAGTGCCTCATGTTTGCAAAAAATTTTAGCTACTGTTTTCTTATTCCCATTTGTAATACCAAACATAGCTTTTTTATTTATGCCTAATGGTCCAACTATTTTCCATATAATACCAATATTTGTGATTGCGATAACTATTGGTATTTCTGTTGTAGCACTAAAAGCTCGTACAAAATCGGGAAAAGAAGCAGATGATAAATTACAGGGTTTGAAAATGTTCATACAAGCTACAGAAGAGAAAAGGATCGAGATGTTTGAGCAAAAGATACCTAAAACAATCGAAACATTTAACAAATATTTCCCATATGCAATAGCTTTAGGCGTTGAATCTAAATGGGTAAAAGATTTCGAGCAGGTTTTGAAGAGTGCAGAACATATCGATGAGAATGGAAGATATTCGACTTACTGGTATTCAGGATATAACAATATTAGTGCTTATAGTTTTGGGACTGCGTTAAGTTCTGGATTAAATAGTTCAATATCTTCTTCGGCAACTCCACCAAGTTCATCTGGTGGCTCAGGTGGTGGTGGAGGATCCGGAGGCGGAGGAGGTGGTGGTGGAGGTGGTGGTTGGTGATCTTACTATCTAATTTAACAAAAATTAGGTTGGATACTCCACAAATTCATCAATAAAGTATATATTGAAATAGTATTAATTAAATTTAAAAAACAATTAATATGTTATGGGGATTTTTAGGTTTAGTTGCATTGGTTATAGTTGCAGTCCTATTATTTGCTGTTTCTGTCTACAACAAGTTAATTAGGCTAAAGAATATGGCAGATGAAGGCTGGAGTGGAATTGATGTTCAGTTAAAGCGTAGATATGACCTTATTCCGAATATTGTGGAAACTGTAAAAGGTTACGCTAAACATGAGCAACAGACATTTGAAAAAATAGTTGCTTTAAGAAATACAGCTATGAATGAAACTTCTGCAGAAAAGAAAGGTGAAGCAGAGAATCAAATAAGTCAATCATTAAAATCAATTTTTGCATTGGCTGAAGCTTATCCAGATCTTAAAGCTAATCAAAATTTTCAACAGCTACAACAGAATTTAAATGAGATCGAAGATGCGATCCAGAATTCAAGAAGATATTATAACGGCACTGTAAGAGAGTTAAATACTTCAATACAAACCTTTCCTTCAAATATATTTGCGGGAATTTTCGGTGTGAAAGCCAGAGAATTTTTTGAAGCTGGTGCAGATGAAAAAAGTAATGTAAAAGTACAGTTTTAAATGTACAGGCATAACCTGAAAAAAATAACAATAACTGTTTTGTTCTTAAGCATACTTTCTTTTGTTCTCTCTTATAAATTTGATGTGTCGGCTCAAACTGTATATATTGATCAAACTTTTGGAGATAACGGAAGAATAATTATTGATAACCCAATTAAAGATGCTGACACTTTTTATCCTAGACAGATCGAACAAGCATTCGGTGGAGGTTATGTTGTAGCATCTTACATTAAAAGTACAAATGGAGATTACGATCTTGTTATGTGTAAGGTGACAGAATTAGGAGGAATGGATACTTCTTTTGGTTCAAATGGATGCTTGACAGTTGGTGGAAGTGGTAACGATTATTTATCCTCGTTTGTTAAAACAAAAAGTGGTAAATACCTTCTTGTAGGATATAGCTGGTCTGGCGGAGCAGTAGATGAAAATATGTATCTTGTAATGGTTAATTCAAACGGCACATTAGATACTAGTTTTGATGGTGATGGTCAATTATTTATAGGAGAAGAGAATGATAGCGAACAATTAGCATATGCGGCAATAGAAGTCGGTACTGGTAGTTTCATAATTGTTGGTACAACCAGAGAAGGTTCAGTAGGTGGAAGAGATGCATTTGTTACAAAAATTAACTCTTCAGGAGCCATAGATAGTAGTTTTGGAGTAAATGGTGAATTAATGTTTGGTTCTTGGAAAGATGAAAATATGAGAAGTATTGTAAGTAGTGGTAATGGTGAATACATTTTAGCTGGTAACGAAGGTTGGGGTGGTCAGGATAGAAATTTCCATTTTGCAAAAATAACTGAATCAGGAGAAATGGTTGCTACTTTTGGTACAAATGGTGAGTCGAATATCGATATTGTTGATGATGAATATGGTGAAAATTTAATTAAACTTTCAAATGGGAAATATGTTCTTCAAGGTTATGGAGAATCTGCAGGTTCAAATTATGGTTTTTTGGTATCCATTAATGAAGATGGCTCATTAAATACAGCTTTCAATAGCACTGGATATATGCAATTTCCTAGTGATATAGCATTAAGTGATGTTTTAGAAGATAATAACTCTCACATTCTAGTTGTTGGAGATAAGATCGTTGATTCGGTAGAGAATGTTTTTGTACAAAGATTCAATTTTAACGGATCCCAGGACACAACATTTAGAAATGGATACAGTTACATTACTGCAGGACTTCAATATGGTAGATCGTTGTGCTTCAATTCAAGTACGAATAGTATAGTGATAGGTGGATATTTCCAAAACTACAATGGGACATTTGATACAGCAATAATAAAATTAACCAATGGTTATCAAATATCTGGATTAGGAACATCGATCGGAGTCACATCTCAAGGCAATGATATAAAGTATGGGTCTGAATTTGGATTATTTGGTCAAGACAAGTTTATTTTGACCAAAGATGGCTATACCATTTTTGAAGGTGATATCAACTTAACTAAAGATGTGAACTGGGTAAATTTTAATATTATTCTTGATTTCAATAGTAATAAGACACTGATTGATCCTAATGGCTCACTTGGAGTATCTGGCGCAGACTATATATATGTTCCAAAAAACAATAAGGACAATTTTGTTGTGATATGTCCAAATGTAACAACAGCAGGTGAAATAACAAAGGATTGTTCAGATGGTACGATAATTCATGAAAACTCAATATTAGGTGAAGTAGTAAATAATAATGGAAGAGCATTTTGGAAGATTGAAGTAAGTAATAGCAAGGTCGGTGGATACAGCTATTCAGAAGATGATTCTTCTATCCCCGTTACAATTACTCAGATGCATAAGTTCACTGATATACCTGATTATCACGATATTGAATTCTATTCAACATCTAAATGGGTTTATATAAAAGGTATTACAGAACCACAGGCTACTGTAACTTTTATAACAGATACTCAAAAGTTTACAACAACTTCTAGTACAAATGGCGATTTTGCAATAAAGATCGATATAAATAAAGGTATTGCTCATATTGATGTTGACTACTATTCAACATCAAAACTTGGTGTGAACTCTGTTTTTAAAAATCTAAAGCTACATATAGGTTGCGAGACTTTTCCAAATGACTTGTATGCTACGTACTGTTCAACATCACAAAAGAAAGTTGATCTATTAAAAGATGAGAAGGAAGATAGTGGGTATCAAGTAATAGAGGATGATGGAAACGATATATTCGATGATCCTTTACTAGATAACCAAAACGATAGCGAGACAATTAAAAATTATGATCAAATAACAACTAAAAAAATTGTATTACAATTCTTCGATGTTAAAGGAGATCCAATTACATCAAAAGAGATCTTGATTGATGGAGAAAAATATACCACGAGTGGAGTAGGACAAATAGAGTTAGAAATTGGTAAAGATGCTCAGGAGATCAACATCACTTATGACGATGGTGGCACTCAAAAGATAACTTTAGGTGATGCAAGTTTTATTAATATTAGACGACAAACAGATCTGAATAATTTACCACTTCTTATTTTAGTTGTATTAATACCCTCTATTATTGTTACAATAATATCTATTAAAGTTGCAAATATATTACAGAAAAGAAATTAAATTTTTATTAAAAAAATATGGCAGAGGCTAACACGGTGCAAGCAATTCCTGAAAAAAAGAAAGATAAGACATGCTTAATTCTAATTTTGATAGCAGTTTTGCTTTTCTGTTGTTGCTCTTCATCCCTTCTTATAGGATTTATATCTTTACGAAATAGTAATGACTTTGATTATGACCAGATAGAAGAATACATACCAGATGAATTTGACGATCTAGTTGAAGATTCATTAAATAATACTATGGATGATAATTCACCTGAAACAGATGAAATAGCAGATTATGAAGCCTTGCCAGATGTAGACGAAGTCCGTTCTGCTTATTTTGATGCTTTCGGATATAAATTTGAAGGTACTATCGAGTATCCTGAAGAAGATGGAACGGTTACAATTTCAGGGACTTTCTTAAATGATGATGAGTCATACTTTACTTCAGATGAAAAGTATGGTGATGTTGATGAGGTTTATTTTGACGGAATTTATTATATTAATTATGGTGATGCATGGGAAATAACAGAAGAGCCATATAACAGTGGGATACAAAGAAGTATGATGGTATATTTCTTTGATAATTTCCCAAGAGATATTGATGGTTATATAGATGATAATAACTATATATATGCTTTTAATGATGTTGAAAATGATGAGTATTGGGATCTGAGTGTAGATCCTACAACATTATTACCAAGAAGTTTATATTATAGTTACTATTCTGAAGATTACGATGATTATATATATGAAATTATTAATTTCTCAAATTTCGATGATATTACACTAAATGTAGAGAAGCCTGAAATATAGGACTAATCGATTTTATTGATCAATGTCCTACTATCGTTCCTAACACTATTTACATTAGTAGAGACCTTGTAGAATCGTATATCTTGTTCTTTATTATCAGTTACCAGTTTCTTAAGAAGATCTATATCTTTACTATTTAACCATTCTTCAAAAAGATCTCGTGTTAGTATTACTGGCATCCTATCATGTACAGTCTGAAGATCTCCTTCTGATGGCTTCGTCAATATAGTAAAAGTACTTACAGCTTTACCATCAATAAAACTTTGTTTATATAGACCTGCCAAAGGCAAGATCTTATTTTTGGTTGAGAAGAAATAGTATGGTTGTTTTACTCCATTCTCTTGACGCCATTCGTAATATCCAGAAATTGGAATTATACATCGACGATTTTTAAAAGAATCTTTAAATGATATTTTAATATCAGCAGTCTCAATTCTTGTGTTAAAAAAGTTGTTTTTGTATTTTGAATTAGTAAAAGGAACTAATCCCCACTTCATGTTAGACGCTTTTATGACAACATTTTTGTATACGACAGGAAGGAAAGATCCAGGTGAGATATTATAAGAATAATTAAAATTCATCTGAGAATCGTCAACAACATTGAATAGATCTTTTAAAGAATCACGATAAGATCTTTCATCAACCTCACTGATCACAACTCTGCAACACATTATTTATAACGGTTAAATTTAATGAAGATCTGATCCCTGATCATCAATAAAATTTCGCCAGTCTTCTATTATCTCAATAAAAATAGAAATAGGTGTGTCAACTAATGCTGTAAAAAATGCACTAACAAAATTGTACTCTTTCCATACATTTGCAAACCATTTTCCAATTTTAGCAAGAGGAATTGTAAATAAATTCATTATGAAATTCGCTAAAGTGCCATCTTTTCCGATAGTGATCTCTCGAGATCTTTGCTTTATGATCATTGCCGTAAACACAACAACTGCAACATTTACGGTATCTATATAAAGCGATGTCCAAGGAACTCTAACAAGCTTGAATATCCAAAATACAAAGATCAGAGAGAGAATTCCTGAAACAGCGTAAAGTATAAAAAATATAGTATTTAAGAAAACATTCTTCTTCTTATTGATCTTTATCAAATACTCATCTAGTTGCTTATTAGCTAATACAAGTTTCTTTAATTCACCTCTTAATTTTTCTAAATTATCACTAGGTGGTAATTTGATGATCGAAACTAACAGGAACATCATTAATGCAGGAAGCAAAGTATCTACTAACATAGCTAAAGGACTAAATCTACCATGAACTAATTTCGCTAGTGGAACCTCAACAATGAACATTGTCACGCCACCAGCCAGAAATATAGATAGCGTAGAATATGTCGCTGATCTAGCTAAACGACCTTTAAGTGTCGAAAGTCTCTTAGAATAAGTTTTATCTATATATTCATCAAGTTTTTTTTCATCAGATAATACCTCTTCAAAATCTGCTTTATCTTCTTCGATCAAATGCATTATATCGCCAAGGATCAAGTATACAGCGTCATATTTATCACAAACAGAAAAGAATTCTGCACCAATTTTATCACTAAGTTGAAATTCCACACTTTTCCATATATTTTCGATATCATCTGTAAAAATCTTTATAGATTCATTATCGAGATGATTCCAATTCTTATATTTATATTGCAGGAGATGATAGGTGATAACAGAATCGTCCATGTTATACAAAGTCCTGTGTGAAGCGATATAAGTTTGAATAAACTTCTCTTCATTTGTGATCTTACCCTCTGGAAGTATCTCAAGGTGTGAATATATTGATTCTGTCATAAGATTCAATAATGCAAATTCTTTCAGTAGAGGATCTAATATATCTTCAAGCTCACAAGCTGCGATCTCAATGATCCAGTTATAGAAATGCATTTTTGTTTTAATATCCTTCTTTGAGATCTGGCTATTCTTAATTATATATATATATTTAGCAAGCATCTCTTCAACATAAGGAATTGCGTTTTGAGATATCGAATCATTCTTGAAATAACCACTTCTTACTAGCTCCATTACAATCGGTTCAGCAATTTCTTTTGATTCAACCCCTTTTGATATTGCAGATGTTTCAGATATCAATCTTCTCTTTAAAACTCTTTCTATTGCTGTTCTTCTAATTAAATGTTCCTCTTTCCAATCAATAACTCTTCTAATTTGTTCGTAGAATCTAGCAACTCTTGATGCTAATTCATCTACATGAATAG
>CAZINM010000040.1:0-10537 GCA_964540605.1 uncultured Candidatus Saccharibacteria bacterium | reverse complement strand
TCACTTGCAAAAGAGATCTTCTTAAGAGGTGCATTGGCAATAATTTCATACAGTATAAATTATGCCGATCTACAAGAGCTGAATATGCCAATTTGTATCTTAGGTGGATTTGGTCAGCTAAGGGTTGATATGAATACAGAATATTTTATTACAAAAAGCGTAAATCACTTGATCGAGATCAATGATAAGGATAAAAAAATATATGTGGCAAACCAAGAAGGTGTAGATATGAATAGATATCCTGGGAAGAAATATTTCAGTAATAAACTAGTTTCTGGTGATACCGTCATTTCCATAGGTCCTGATAATAAAGGAATTACTGGAGAAGTTGTTGAGATAATCGAACAGGAAGGTGCAGATAAAGTTATTTTAAGTACAAAAGGTAAAAATAGGATAGTGATCTATGACGAGATGCTCGAGCAGTATTATTTCAAGACTACTTGATCTTTTATCATATTAATAAGTAAATTGGAGCATTTGAAAATAGTACCAATCTCATTTTGCTTGTATATTTTTTGTGGAGTTGAATTGATATTGAATTATGATATATCTATAATCACTTAGGAAAAAAACGATCTGACAGAACAATATAAATTAACACTGATGAAAAATGGAACCTAATAAAGAAAAACTAGATAAAACAAAAATTACGAATAATGAACAATTTGAACTTGCACAAAATAAAGATATTGAAAGTAAAAAAATAAAGCGTGTTGTTTCATATATATTGCCAATTTTTATATCGCTTTCATTAGGCATTTTTATTGGTAGAACATATGATGCAGATTTAAATAGTACCGAACAGAATACAACAAGGTTCAGGTTAACAGGTGATGTTTTTGGTGAAGATGCAGATATTGAAGATCTAGACTTCAATCTTTTTTGGAGTGTTTGGAACACTATGAAGACAAATTATGTAGATAGTGACATAGCAACCGAAGAGGATATGTTTTATGGAGCTGTTAAGGGTTTGGTGGATTCTTATGGGGATCCAGCAACTGTTTTCTTAGATCCTGAAGAAACAGATCTATACAATGATTCAATATCAGGTAATTATTTTTCTGGTATAGGGGCTGAGCTTGGATATAGAGACGGTCAAATAGTTGTAATATCTCCGATCAAAGGATCACCAGCGATCGATGCAGGGGTTAGAGCTGGAGATATAATCAGTGCAGTTGATGGTGTAGATATTCTTCCGACAGATTCAATATACGATATAGTGATGAAAATTCGTGGAGAAAAAGGAACAGATGTTAAAATAACTGTTTATCATCCAGGTCAAACTAGTCCTACAGACATCACGATCACAAGGGGAGAGATAACAATACCAAGTATGGATTTCGAAGTTTCTGAAATTGACTCAAATTACGCCATATTCGATATCTCGAGGTTTACCGAATCAACACTGGGTGAATGGAATGAGACATGGGATCAAATGGTCCAGACATATTTAGATGGTAATTATAAAGGATTGATCATCGATCTTAGGGCAAATCCTGGAGGATATCTAAATGCAGCTGTTTATGCGGCCAACGATTTCCTTGAAAAAGGGAAGATCGTATATCAACTCGAGAATAGAGCAGGGGAGATCAGTGAATTCAAAGTTACAAGAAAAGGTAACTTATTGGATGTACCCGTAGTGATTTTAGTCAATGAAGGTAGTGCTTCTGCATCTGAGATCTTCTCAGGCGCATTGCAATTAAATGATAGAGCTAAAGTAGTAGGAGTTCCAACTTATGGTAAAGGAACAGCACAAGAGATATTAGATCTAAATGACGGTTCTACATTACATATAACTGTACTTAAATGGTTGCTTCCAGATGGTAGCTGGTTGAATCATGATAATAACATTGTTCCAGATTTCGAAGTGGAATTTACTGAGGAAGATTTTATCTCTGGTAGTGATCCACAGATGGAGAAAGCAATAGATGTAATCAAAGATCTATGATAATTAATTAATTTGTAAAAAATTAGAAAAAAATGGAAGAAGAAAAACAGAAAATACAAATAAAGGAGGATGTTGTAGCTGATACAAAAGAAGCTGTTGAAAAAGATATGAAAGATAAAGAAGCTAAAGCTACACCAGAAGTGCAGAAGAAAGAGAAAAAAGTTAAAGAGAAGAAAAGGATAGATCCAGAGAAGAAGGCAAAAGCCGTAAAAACTATCTTGATATTGCTTCTCATCCTCTTACCAATACTAATTGGAACAGCATTTGTTGCCGGAGTTTATCTGTATCCAAAGATCGGAGATTGGCTCAACGAGAAAGATATCTCTATAGAATTCTTTGAAAAATATCGGATCAACGAAGACACCGTAAAAATGCCGTCTGGTGAGACGGTTACAGAGAGGATCATTCAGGTCACCTCCGAGGAGAGTAATATTATTGAAGTGGTAGATGAGAACATGCCATCAATTGTTAGTGTCGCTATATCCGAAGCTATTTTCTCTCCAACTGAAGGTGTTGTTAACCAAAGCAGTAATATCGGTTCAGGTTTCATTGTTGACTCAAATGGATTGATCATTACCAATCAGCATGTGGTTTCATTAGTTCAGTCAGAATATAAGGTGATTACTGCAGATGGAACTGAGTATGATGTTAAGAAGATCATAAGAGATGACATTAATGATATAGCATTGCTTGAGATCGAGGCTACAGGCTTAAATGCTGTAGATCTAGGTGATTCCGATACGCTTGTTCCAGGTCAAACCGTTATTGCTTTTGGTACTCCACTTGGAGAATTTGCGGGTAGTGTTACAACGGGAGTAATAAGTGGGCTTGAGAGATCGGTTACTACAGGAAGTGGTAGCTTCTTTCAAACGGTAAAAACATTTGAAGATGTTATACAAACAGATGCAGCGATAAATCCAGGTAATTCAGGTGGACCATTAATGAATTCAGTAGGTGAGGTGATTGGTATTAATTTCGCTACTTCAGCTGGTGCAGATAATATCTCCTTTGCATTACCAATAAACAGAGTTAAGGCGAGAATAGATGAATATAATAAATATGGTAAGTTCTTAAGACCTTATATAGGGATCGAGTATCAAGTTATATCAGCTGTTGAAGCAAGATTTATTGAAGGTGTAGAACCGGGAGCTTTTGTGAGAGCTGTCATTGATGGAGGTCCTGCTGATATTGCTGGTATAAAACAAGGTGATATCATAACAAAAATTGATGATGCTGAAGTAAATAAAAGTTTTGCTGAAATGATACAAGAATATAAAATAGGGGATAGTGTTGAATTAGAGGTTCTAAGAGATGGCGAAAAGATAACAGTAGAAGTCACTTTGGGTGAGGCGGATTAGAGAGTGTTTAAAAATTAAAAGAGTCGTAAATGTGTAAGATCAGTAAAATCTATTGTATCCCAAGCATCAATCTTTAAACCAAATACAGGTAATTGATTAGGATTGTTGATCTGGATTATTTTGGGATATCCAGTTTCTATTGCTTTTTGTCGATTGTCGATTCCTTGTATTAGCTTTGATATATCTCTAACTCCACCTGAAGGTGTAGGTTCATGTCCAACTACCCATAATACATTACCTGGAACTGAGATCTTATCATTGTATGATTCTTCGGAAAATAAAAATTGCACTAGTAAAAAAAGATACCTATGAAAGAAACTAATGGCATTGTAATATATCTCACTCTCATCCAATCTAGAATCAAGTTTTTCTCCCAACTGAAGTAATGGTCCAAGACTTCCAGAAGCGAAATTGCCAGTTCTTGCAAGAGTTAATAAATCTCGAATTGCTTTATTATGTTGAGATATATTTCTAAGAGCTGTTAGTCTGTCTTTTCCCCAGACACCTTTAATATATTCCATTAACGACTCATCAAAAGGGAAAGGTCTCTTTTTCTTTGCAAGTAATCTAGCGATCTCAGCCACTGATAATTCCGCAACAGGTAGCGCGTGAGATAATATTATATGTCGTAAACCTATTTGAATTTCTACAAGTAATGGAAGCTTATCTAATATTGTTTGCAAAGGAACATCAAGGCCTTCTGCTTGTATAACATTACGAAGTGAGGCCCCTTGATCAACTCCCATCTTTCCGATCATTCCCGGTATTGTTGCATAGTTATCGTGATTACCTTTTACAACAAAAAATGAATAGGGGTATTGTGCCTTTAGTCCAGCAACTGCAATAACAGTATTTAAATTTCTTTCTTCAATTAATAAACGATCTTGTGGATTGCTTCCATGTTGGAAATTACCTCTATTTCCTTCAGCATGAACAAGGTCTCCCACAAAAAGAAAGATTGTTTCACCATTATTTAGTTCCTGATCTAAAGTTGAGCTCCTTTTAAAAGCTGATTCATTTAAACTTTTTAATGCTTTTGCTAAAGCTTCAGGTCGTGCATGTATATCTCCAATAACATAAACTCTCTTACAATTTGGTGCATCAATTTGTTCATAGCCATTTCTAGCTGGAAGCTCATTTTCTAGAATCTCTATCTGACGAATATATGATGCTGAATCGCATGGTTGTGTTAAGATATCAATCATTTGATCAACAGGGTCACTGTTTTCTCCAGATATTCTATCGAGAACCCTTGGTTCTTCAGGATATGGCATTTTATGGATATAAATTTTATTACACTATAATTATAGAGCTAAATCGCTTATAACAGTATAATAAAAATGGGTGAGGGGCAGTATCACCCAAGAAGTACATAATTAAGTTACTTTACATTTAAGAAGTTGTCAAGGAAACAATATCTTCGTCTGTTAAAGTGATTTATTATGAGTCTCAAAACATTAGGCAGGAATAACTACACCTTATCTTTGAAATTTAGACTTATCTGACTTGGTTTCACGCACATATCACCAAAATATTTGCTATTTAGGTCTTTATGACCATAAGGTTTCTCACATGGTTGATCCAGCACTTCGAAAGCAATTTGTGCGATCTTCATGCCTGGGTAAAGTTTAATAGGCAAAGAACCTAGATTACTTATTTCAAGAGTCATTCGTAATTTATTACCAGGATCTAAAAATCCTGCGGTAGCGTGTATAACAATACCTAATCTTCCTAGGCTACTTTTACCTTCAAGTCTAGCAACATGCATATTATCAACTCCAACCACTTCTACAACATTAGCTAGGACAAATTCTCTTGGGTGAATAACAAAATACCCACCATTGCTAATTGGGATCTCTCTCATCAAATTAGTTACAGGTTTCTTAACATCAATTTCAGTGAAATTGGTAGTATCAAAAGCTAAGATATTTTTGTCTAAGGTAAGGTCGTAAGATGCTGGCTGTAAATTTTCGATATTAAATGGATCGATACAAATTTCGCCTGTTTTAAGTTTCTTCTTGATTGATACATCTGAAAGGATCACTTTTCTCTATTTAATAATTTATCTGGCCTAGTAACTAATACAGATTATATCAGGAGAGAAGGGTAGATTAAACTACCTCCTAGATAAGTGAAGAAATCTTAATATTTCGAATTGATCAGGTAAAAACTCATATTTTATATTGTCCGAATTGTTGAGATCTTTTTGGAAATGATCTTTCATAATTGATACCTGTTTAGGATCAAGCTCGAAAAATAATTCGTATTCCTTAAATTTTTTATAAACCTGGTTTATTAACATTTTTGTCAGCCCTAAACCATCTGGTCCATTATCAAATAAAGCATGATGTGGCTCCCATTCTGAAACGCTTTTATCTAAGATATCCTTTTCATTAATTCTTATGTATGGAAGATTTGCGATTATTATTTTGAATGTATTAGTATTTTCAGATCTATAACTAGATAACAGATCACTTTTTATGAATTCAAGTTTGCTTCTTGTTTTAAGTAGAGATCTCGCATTAACTCTGCCTGTTCTCAACGCTTCTTCGCTAATATCTATTCCTGTTGCTGAAACAAGTGATCTTTTAAATTCAGTATAGAGTTCGCTTTCCTCAAACCATTTCAAGATGCTTATTATGATACACCCAGAACCAGTTCCCACATCTATCAGCTCAAACTTTTGCTTATCAGTGACACAAAGCTTTATAGTTTTGAGTGCTAGCTCAACTAAAGTTTCTGTTTCTATTCGGGGAATTAGAACCGATCTATCAACGAAGAATTTATTATCTCTAAAAATTGTATATCCCCTAATATAATCCCAAGGTTCTCCACTTTCTAGGCGAGATAAAATGGAGCTAATGTCTGTTTGGGATTTTGTCAGGTATTCTGCGATCTCGTTGGATACTCTTACCGGATCTGGATATTTAAGTTCAGAAACAGTTTTTTGTATTTTGAGATAGTCTGAGCTACTTAAATTCATGCTTTTATTCTGATCTATTTGCATCATCCTTAAGTTTCTCTTTTCTAATTTTCTCGAGCAGATCTACTTTCATTTTTTCATCAATTTCAGTAAGCATTTCTGAAATACTTCCATTCATGATCTCTTCTAAATTGTGCCATGAGCTCTTGATCCTATGGTCTGTTATTCTACTTTGTGGATAATTATAAGTTCTTATCTTTTCAGCCCTCATAGCATTACCGATCTGTGCATTTCTAAGAGAATCTCTCTTATCGGCTTCTTCCTGCCTTTTTTTATCATATAACCTTGCTCTTAATATCTGCATTGCTTTCTCACGATTTTGTTGTTGGATCTTTGTTTCTTGGCAACTCACAACAATACCAGAGGGTAGGTGAGTAATTCTAATTGCAGAAGATGTCTTATTGGTCTTTTGACCTCCTGCACCAGATGCTCTCATTGTTTCAATATGAATATCCTCAGGCTTGATGTCTATATCTATTTCTTGAGCCTCAGGAAGTATTGCTACAGAAACGGTTGATGTGTGAATTCTACCGCTTGATTCAGTTGTTGGAATTCTTTGAACTCTATGTACACCACTTTCATATTTCAGTTTTTGATAAACATCTTCTCCTTTTATCAATGCAACAACCTCTTTAAATCCGCCACTTTCAGATAAACTAGCATCTATCATTTCGATCTTCCAATCTTGCTGATTAGCATAAGCAACATACATGCGATATAGATCAGATGCGAAAATTGCAGCTTCATCCCCACCGGCACCAGCTCTAATTTCTAATATCGCCGATCTACTATCATTTACATCTGTAAGTTCATGGTCGATCTCGATCTGTTTGATCTCCTCGATCTTCTCCTCGATCTTTTGTTCGATCTCTGGGAGCTCGTCATTTGCCATTTTTACAAGGTCTACATCTTCTCCACTATTAATGATCTCACAGTGCTGATCATGATCTGAGAGTAGGGTATGGAGAGCCTTAAAAGCTTTTAAAAGCTTAGAATTGTAATTTAGATCAGCTGATAGTTGTGAACTATTTAAACCCGTTTGATGGGCTGTTGCTAATTTTGATGTCAAAGAATCAACTATCTCCTGTAAATTTGAGATAGGATATCTATCTTTAATTTGTGCTGTGTTTACCATTTTTTGAGCGTATAAACAGAATGTAGAGTAGAAGATCTACTTATTAAGATTCTCCAGCATATCTTTTAATGTAAGACCTTTTTGTGGGCCTTTATTTTGAATAGTCTGAAGTTTCTGTTTTCTTTCCATCATCTTCTGTTTTCTAGATCTGAAAGATGCTTTTGCTTTGCTTCTCTTCTCTTCAAATCTGGCAACAACATTCTCAGTGTCAACAATTTTTTGCTCTCCTGTATAAAAAGGATGACACTTAGAGCAAAGCTCTGTTTGTATCTCCTCCAATATTGAACCTGTAACAAATGTATTGCCACAAGAGCATGTAACTTTGACATTGTGATTGTATTTTGGATGCAAGTTCTTTTTCATAACGGGGTGATTATATCAGATAGCCCTGAGAGATAACAATAGATTATTGGATATTTTTAAATTTACCTAATACAGAGAAAAGAGTGAACTCACAATTTATTTAATTTGACATATACCTCCCAGGGTAATAATATCTATCAATATCAGTTACAGCGATATTAATATTATAAATCTATTCTTATGCCACAAAAGGGACCATCTACGATAGATCAAAGGCTTAAAAGGATCGAAGGCCAAATAAGAGGTATCGAAAATATGGTTCAAAATGAAGAAGATGTCTCCCAAATTTTGATACAGATACAGGCAGTTACATCCTCCTTGGATAGTGTTAGAGTAGAGCTGATCAAAAAAGAGATAAAAGGAAAGATTTTAGAAAATCTTGATAGCGCAGTAAATTTAATCAAGTAAATATCCCTTAAAGAAAGTTCAGGATTATTGTAGAATACTCAGTGCATTGTAAATTACTAGGAAATAAACAATGAAGATAAAAAGATTAGGTTTTACATCATTCAAAATTAGTACAGATAATATTGATATTATTACTGACCCTTTATTAGCAAAAAATGCAGGGGCTTCAATAGCAAAGACTACGGCCGATGTTATACTTCTCTCAGATGATAACTTGTCAGGAAAAAGTGATATTCTTGAAAGCAATGGTTTATCAAAGTTCGAGCCAGCTCATAGAGAAAAGATATTTGAGATATCAAGCCCTGGAGAGTATGAAGTTGGTGGGATCTTAATTAGACGATATTTAGACACCGACTTTTACATTCTCGATGAAGGTCATGTAAGAATTGTGTATATGGGTGAGATCTCACATAAGGTTGAGATAAATGACTATTCAGAATTAGGAGATGTTGATCTCCTTATAACCCCTGTCGGTGATTCAGAGATTTTTGCTAGCTATGATAAACTTGAGAAGATCATTTCTAAAATAGATCCAACATATTTGATCCCCTCTGGGTATAAAGAAAAGGGTCTCTCTGACAAATTCGGTGATCTTAAAAGTATTGATGATTTTATTAAATATTTTGGCTACACACATATTACTCACGATAAGTCTTTTAAGATAACAAGTGGAACAGAGCCAGAAAATAAAGTGATCGAGATAGTAGTACTAGAGTAGCAATATTCGTGTTTTGGATAGATACATTTATAGTTCGCAAACAGTTAAGAAATCTGCCTCGTTTTGAATTCGGAATTTACCATTCCAATTATTGCAGTTAATCAGATATAATCTGTTGAATATTTTAGGATTTAATGATGGATAAAGTACCACCTCAAAATAATGAAGCTGAAAGATCGGTTCTAGGAGCAATGCTCATGGACAAAGATGCAGTGATCAATGTCGCAGGAATATTAAGACCCGATTATTTTTATGAATTAAAACATCAACTTATTTACAGGGCAATCTTAGACTTATTTGAAGAGGGTATGCCAATAGATATTGTTACTGTATCAGATAGGTTAAAAGGGTCACGAAATCTAAAAAAGATTGGTGGTAGAGCCTATTTAACTGAACTAGTTGGCTTTGTACCTACATCAGCACATGCCGAGGAGTATGCAATTATTGTTAGGGGTAATGCACTAAGAAGAAATTTAATTAGCTCTGCAGGGAGGATCACAGAGTTAAGTTTCAATGAAGAGATAAAAATACAGGATGTTGTCGATCAATCTGAACAACTGCTATTTGGTGTAGCTCAGCAAGGTATCACAAGCAATTTCATCCATATTAAAGATCTTCTTAAAGAAGCTTATGAAAGGGCTGAAAAAGCAGATGGTAAAGATAATGCTCTGGGCGTTTCTACTGGTTTTAAGGAGCTTGATAGGTTGCTTGGTGGTTTTCAGAAATCTGATCTGATCATTCTAGCTGCACGACCTTCAGTCGGAAAAACCTCTTTATCTTTGGATTTTTTACGAACTGCCGGAGTTTATGAAAAGAAACGAGTGCTGTATTTTTCTTTAGAAATGGGTAATACACAAATTATTGATAGATTGGTTGGTATGCAGGCAAATATCCCTTTTTGGGAGATCAGAACAGGTAATCTTAATGATGAAAAGTTCATGAAATTAGCAGATGCAATGGGTGAGCTCTCTGAAGCAGAAATATATATTGATGATAAACCGGGTCAAAGTATAAATGAGATCAGGACAAAAGCTAGAAGAATGGCTTTAGAAAGAGGTGTAGATATTATTTTTGTTGACTACCTCCAACTTTTACATGCAGATAGTAGAGAGGGAAGGACACAAGAGGTATCCCAGATATCTCAAGGCTTAAAGAACATTGCTAGAGAGCTAGAAGTACCTGTTATCGCACTATCTCAGCTTTCAAGAGCTATAGAATCTCGTCAGAACAGAAGGCCTCAGTTATCTGATCTTAGAGAGTCAGGTTCTATTGAGCAAGATGCTGATGTGGTCATGTTCATTGATAGGGAGGAAACTTATAATCCAGATACAGATAGAAAAGGTGTTGCTGATCTTCTTGTTTCAAAACATAGAAATGGACCAACTGGGACGATCGAATTAGCTTGGGTTGCAGAAATTGCTAGTTTTAGAAATCTTTACAAAGAGGGAAGATAAAATTTGTTCATTTTATTAATAAAATTGCATTGTAGCTGGCATTTCTTGTGGTATAATCCTACAACCTTGTACCTCAAGTTCTTTGAGGATATTATTTAGTATTGGTCGAGTGGTGGAACTGGCAGACACGCGGGACTCAAAATCCCGTGCTAGCAATAGCGTGAGGGTTC
>CAZINM010000039.1:0-10548 GCA_964540605.1 uncultured Candidatus Saccharibacteria bacterium | reverse complement strand
ACAGCATTTATCTCTTCATCGAGTATTCTTACCAAACCTCTCACATGATATTCTTCATTCTGGTTAAAAAGAAATTGTTTTAGCATTTTAACTCGCACCTTCGAGATGAAGAGCTGTTTTAACATATTTCGACTTGAATAAAATTATTGCTCTATTATATCAAACGATCCCACATCTTTTCCAATAACCATGATCCAGATCTGACCTCTATTCAAAGAAAGTTCTTTATCTTCAGCATCATAAAACACAGTCCTATCAGTTCTTGATTGTTTTTTCCATCTACCCTGGATAGCCTTACCATCCATTAATATTGTCGCATTGCCAGAACCTTGTGTTTCAAGAATAATGTGACCTTTATCATCACCGGTGGCAATATAATTGACTTCTTGAAGAATAATAACCTTTGATTGAATTTGTTGTCCATTCGCTAGATCTATATCTGGAGTACCAGCAATATACCTTGAGAATAAATTAGTATTTTTGTCATACACCCATTTAGCATCATATAACCCACCATTACTTAATCTTTCATGAAAATAAACACTTACCTCATTAACATTTCCTCGTTCATCTTTTGAGGCATCGTTTTTAAATGTCCATGGTTTAAAACCAGACGGCAAACCAGTCCAACCTTTTGTTTCTCCAATATTCATTGCGTTCATAACGGAAGAATACTCATTATGAGGTGCTACCCGAGTGTGATCTCTCCATGCGCCTTGTGTAGCGATCGACTTAATACCATATTTCCAGATGTTTCCACCAGCATCAACTCTAGGATCTGTGCTAGAAGCGTAGCCATCATGGATCAGAATCGCATCATATTCGCTAAGCCATTCAAGATAGTACTGTCTGAGACTTCTTATCGGACCAACTTCAGAAACTGCATTTTGCCAATAAACAGGCATATAACGAGTTATTCCACTTTCTGTTAATGCTTCATACACAATATCAGCAGAAGTAAGATTGGTCTGAGGCCTTGCAGCAGCATGATTATTTACCATCACTGCAACAGGTTTTCTATCAGATATCTCCATGAATTCAGTATTTGTCATAAGGATCCCATTCAAAGGATTTATTTTTGTACGAGGTTCTGAAGGTTCAGGCAAATAAAGATCTTTATATATAGAAATATTTTTATCGCCAACTTTAAGATATCCCAGATCTTTATTAATTAAAGTTGATGTTTCAACCGGTTTATAGGAGATAACTGAATATATTAATGTACCGCCAATTGATAGACCTACGATTGTTAGTAGTAGAGCAATTACAAATTTCTTTTTGCCAAATACTTTTGTTTTTTTAGCTTCTCCAGAAGTTTTTACTACTGTTCTTTGATTTTTGTCTGCAGGTATGACCTCTCTTGGTTCACTCTTCTTTTCGGTTAATTCGAGATCACTTATAGTAATATTTTTTTCCTTCATGTTTTTGTTCGTTAATATATCTTATTCATAGTAACACTTTGACTTAATCGAATAAAGTCATAGGATAATTCAGTATCTATATTATAAAGTGGCTGATCTAAATATTTGAGAATTTAGCATTTATTATATTGTTGCGATTTCAATTCTTTTTCGTATAATGGAGTATAGGTAAATTTATTAAACCAAACAAATGAAAAAGTGGTTTGTAATATTAATGGTTTTATCAGCAGGATTATTCTTATCCGGCTGCACTAAAGCTGAAGATGAAAATTTAGACGATGACCAGTTAGAGGATGTTGTAGTTGTTGATGATACTGATGATGATACTACTGAAGATGATGACACTGATGTAGACGACACAGATGAGGATGTCTCAGATGACACTGATGATGTAGAAGATGATGATGCAGATGATGCTGACGAAGACGCTGATGATACTGAAGATGACGATGAAGAAGATCAAGATGATGATGAAGATAGTGATAGTAGCGAGGATGCAACTGAATTGGAAGATGGATCTCAATCAGTAGGTTCAGCTGTAGCCGCAGATGGAGCTGCAGTAACAGCTTATTCTTATGGTATTGCAAACGGTAAATTAGAGTTCTCATGGAAAATAAGAGGTTCTAGTACAAAACCTTATCCAAAAGCTACAGCAAAATTATTATCGAATAAAAATATAGTTGTAGAATTTGAGAGCCTTGTAGGAGATTATGTTGCAACAGAAGCTGATTCTATGGATCTTGGGAATTTACTTCCAGAGCTTAGCTGGATGCCTACTTCAACAGGTAGTAAATATACCTTTGAATATGACACAGCAAAAAGTTTTGAGTTGTCCGCAGGAGAGATAGAAGGGGATAAATATATAATTCTTAAAGTTGCTTTATAATAAGGCAGTTTTTAAAGGTTACTTAAAGGGCGAAGTGATTCGCCCTTTTTTCTTATTTATTTTGAATCAAAGTATTGTAGTAGGGTCATTAATTTGTAAGCGATGCATTATCTTTAGTATAATCAGCTGATCGGGGCGTAGTTCAGATGGCTAGAATGTACGCATGGGGTGCGTAAGGTCGCTCGTTCAAGTCGAGTCGCCCCGATATTAAACAAAATATGCAATTGCATATTTTGTTTAATAATGAGCGACACAAATGAATCGAGCGAAGCTCGTTTACATAGATGGTTAACGAGTGATGATCGAAGATCAGAAACGAGTTTACATCTATGTATGCAGGACTTAAGGATAATATGAAGCTGCCAAGTCGAGTCGCCCCGACCATAATGTAAAAGATACATTTGTAAATGTTAAAAAAGCTTTGAGCATCAAGTTATTAAAAAGTTATATGAAATTTCATCTGATAAATCTATTTAGCCGTAAAAACTTCCCTACATACGCATTATTACTGTTTGTTCTCTCAGTAATTATCTCGAGTCAAACATGTGATAACTACTCATTCCCTATATCTTCATATAGCAACTTAGGAAATCCAAATAATCAACTAAACTTTGTTTTTAATATCGGATTAATTTTTGCCCTTTTAATACTTTCTTTATATGTCAGATACATAACGATCAAGTTATTCGAAAATACACAACTTTATCGTATAAGTTACATAATTCCTGTTTTAACAGCAATCTTCATTGGGCTTTTTCCTCAACGAGAATATAGGTCTTTGCATCCTTTAGCGATCTATTTGAATTTTATAATTCTTGCGGTTCTTACGCCTGTAAATAGTGTTAGTTTATGGAGAATGAGTAGGAAGTTGTTTTTTATTATCGCAATATTAACAACAATACTAATTAATGGCATTTTCATATCTTTTATTCTAGTCCCCTTTAATTCTAAAAAATTAGGACTTGTTGAAACCCTAATATTATTATTCGTATATGTAGTATCATTAATACTAGGTTGGTTTGCTGAACATAAAAATAATTTATCTACTGCCTGATATGTCAGTTGGTTCGTCATTTAGAAGATCTTGGAATGACACTTTGATCTTTTCGGAGCAATCTTATTGTGAAATAAAAGATTTCAATTTTAAAAAGATCGATCTAAAAAAGCTCTCAAAGATGAAACATCCGAGTCATGCAATTAAGCGGATGTTGAAAAATGAATATAAAAAACAGTATTCGAAATATGCTTACAAGATCTATGCTCAAAAACCGATAACAGTTGATCAAATAAAGGACATCTATAATGATATTGGATTCAATGTAGATGCTATATTTTCTGAACATCATCATGAGGATTTTGCCATAATCGCTAATCTGGGGAGTATGGCGATACCTTTTTGGCGACCTCTTTTAAGGTTCATCTTTAGAAAGAATAGTAGTAGGGCGAAAATGTTCTTGTATCAGCTTGCTCCAGGTCATATCAGGCTACACTCAAGGTTGTTTAACAATAATGATGGTAGTTGGTACATTGTCACTCATATAGATGGAATAAACTGGTTTAATCTGAATCATCCAATTGCGATAATTAAATCTCATTTCAGAACTGCAGCAGGGGATTATAAAACTGGTAATAAGATCATGGGTGAAATTTTACGAAGAGTTCGCAAGTCATTTAAAGAAAAGAACTCTATCGCTATTGAATTAGAAGATCTATATCGAGAAATTACTGAGTCTTAATTTTTAGTTATAAAAAAGGGGAAAGATTTAACTTTCCCCTTGATCTTATTCAGCAAAGGAATTATTCAATAGCAGCTTGTGCAGCAGCCAATCTTGCTATTGGTACTCTGAAAGGTGAGCAACTTACATAATTCAAACCTAATTCATGACAGAATGTCACGGATTTCGGTTCACCTCCGTGTTCCCCACAAATTCCTATTTCTAACTTTTTGTTAACTGATCGACCTTTTTCAATTGCTATTTGCATCATTTTTCCAACACCATTTCTATCAATGACCTGGAAAGGATCATCTTCATAAACTCCTAATTCGATATATTTAGGAATGAACTTACCAGCGTCATCTCTTGAATATCCATATGTTGTTTGTGTTAGATCATTTGTTCCGAAAGAGAAGAATTCCATTGTTTCAGCGAATTCATCTGCTGTGACACATGCACGAGGTAATTCGATCATAGTACCGATCTTGTATTTGATCTCTGAAGTTTTCTTGCCTGAGTCTTTTATAAGCTTGTCAGCAAGATCTTTAATTAATGTACCTAGGATAATAACCTCTTTAACATTGCTTGTGACAGGTATTTCGATCTCTGGAAGTACGCTTTTACCTTCTTTTACAACTGTTATAGCAGCATTTATAATTGCTCTTACCTGCATCTCAGTTATCTCTGGATAAACCATTCCAAGTCTGCATCCTCTAAATCCAAGCATTGGGTTAAATTCTGACAATGATTCCCTTCTATCTTTTAGATCATTAACATCAACCTTCATCTCTTTTGCGATCTTTTTAAGTTCTGAATCCTCATGTGGTAAGAATTCATGTAAAGGTGGATCCAAAAGCCTAATTGTTACAGGCAAACCTTCCATCTCTCTAAACAATCCCTCAAAATCTTCTTGTTGCATTTTCTCAATTTTAGACAGTGCTTTTACTCGTTCATCTTTAGTATCGGAAAGTATCATTTGTCTTACAGCAAATATCCTTTCTTCCTGAAAGAACATATGTTCAGTTCTACACAAGCCAATTCCTTCTGCACCAAATGTTCGTGCTATCTTAGCATCATGTGGGGTATCAGCATTAGTTCTAACTTTTAATTTTCTAAATGAATCAGCCCATTTCATTAATTTTGCGAAATCTCCAGAAAGTTCTGGATCAACAGTTGCAACTTTTCCTCTGTAAACTTCTCCTAATGATCCATCTAAACTTATCCAATCACCTTCCTTTAGATCAATATCTTTACCTATATGTACAAATCCTTTTGCCTCATTAACAGCAATTTCATTACATCCAGCTACACAACATTTACCCATTCCCCTTGCAACTACTGCTGCATGACTTGTCATACCACCTCTAGCAGTCAATATACCTTGAGCTACATTCATACCTTCAATATCTTCAGGGGATGTTTCGAGCCTAACAAGGATCACTTTTTTGCCAAGAGCAGCCCAATCCATTGCAGATTCGGCACTAAATACGATCTGTCCTGAAGCAGCACCTGGTGAAGCGGGGAGTCCTTTTGCAATAAGATCTTTTTTAGCTTTAGGATCAAACATTGGGTGTAAAAGTTGGTCGAGTGAATTCGGATCAATTCGTTTGATCGCAGTTTTTTTATCAATCATTTTTTCTTTTACCATATCAACAGCGATCCTTAATGCTGCACTTGCAGTTCGTTTGCCAGACCTAGCTTGTAAAATGTATAAGACTTTATTTTCAATAGTGAATTCGATATCCATCATATCCTGATAATTTTTCTCTAAGGTCTCAAAGATATCAGTTAGCTCTTTATAAACTGATGGCATAATTTTTTGCAATTCATCAATATGTTTTGGAGTTCTAATTCCAGCAACAACATCTTCTCCTTGAGCATTCATCAAAAATTCACCATAATATTTTCTCTCTCCAGTAGATGGATTTCGTGTGAATGCTACCCCCGTACCTGAAGTTTCACCCATATTTCCAAATACCATGCTTTGAACATTAACAGCTGTTCCTACAATCTCTTTAGAGATCTTATTGATCTTTCTATAAGATATTGCTCTAGAATTATTCCAAGATTCAAAAACAGCATTTATTCCCATCCAAAGCTGTTTCATTGGATCGGTTGGAAAGTCTTCACCCATCTCTAATTTGTATAAGGCTTTATATTTCTTAACTACCTCTTGCAGATCATTAACATCTAGATCGATGTCATCATGAATGCCTTTCTCTTGCTTGATCTCTTCGAGTACGCCTTCAAACTTCTCATGTTCTACACCTGTAACAACATTCCCAAACATCTGAATGAATCTCCTATAACTATCCCATGCAAATCTTGCGTTATGAGATTTTTCAATTAGGCCTTTTAGAGTATCTTCGTTCAAACCTAAGTTTAAGACAGTATCCATCATTCCTGGCATAGATATAGCAGCTCCTGATCTAACAGATAGAAGAAGAGGATTCTTTGGATCACCGAAATTCTTCCCAGTTTCTTTTTCTACTTCTGTAAGAGCCTTCTTTACATCGGATTCAAATCGTTTTGGATAGCTATTCCCATTATTATAATAATATTCACAGACAGGGATCGAAATGATAAAACCTGGTGGAACAGGGAGTCCCATTTTTGACATATTCACCAATGAAAAACCTTTTCCTCCAAGAACAAACTTTGGAGCTTTTACTTTGGGCATCTCACATTTGCTTTTGGAAAAGGCATAGATCTGTTTTTCTGACATTTACTAGCCTATTTAAATTAGCCGTTTGAGGATACTGAGAAAAATGGAATTTTTCAAGATATTTAACTTATTCTAGAAAAGCATAAAAAAAAGGAGGGTTTCCCCTCCTTTGGATTTCTAAATCTTTTTTATTTGGTGTTTTGATTAAACCAACTTATTATCCTTCTTGATCCTGATCTGTATTGCAATTGCCAAAACAAATACTATCCCCAAAAGTACAAGTAAGTATTTGTATTCAGGTAGTGTCATTGAGAGGGGGAAGAATCCCATGCTCATCAATAATATCGGAAGTATTATTCCGAATGAGAACTTGAAGTTGGTCATTTTTGACATAAGTCTGAGCATTAATCCTCCAATCAACACAAAGGATATTGCAAACGCACCATACAGTGGCATTGAGAAGTTTATCTCTGTTCCGACATTAGAAAGGATATCTGCGCTAGGATCAATATTGAAACTTACCAAGTAGTGTAGGAATGGGAAGAATACGATGAACAGAGTAGACATTATTATCATATCTACGACACCGAATTCTTTCTTTAACAAAATAGACATGATTATTAAAGCCCCTGCAAAGAAGATATAAAGAGGAACCATGATCTTATACATCTCATTAAGATGTCTTGATGGATTTGTAAGGGTCGCAATTGAAACTTGAACTTCTGGAGTAGAGAAAAGCTCTTCTTTATCCCACTTCAAAATGATACCATTCTTACCATCTTCTGTAACATATTCCCGATCATCAATTGAAAGACCACCTTCATTATCATATTTTCTGCTACCTAGGATCTTGATCTCAAAATTGAAATCTTGAGCATCATCAGGGTTCTCTATTCCCTGATATGTGATCCTTGATAAACCAACTGTCTTATAAAAGACCTCTACAACGACTTCACTATCAGCAGGAATCTTACCTTCCCAATAAAGACCTGTTTTAGATGTTTGTTCAGGTTCATAATTGTAAGGATCATAAACATTGTATACAACAGGCACTTTCTTCACTGGCTTCTCAACGATCTCTCCATCTACAATTAATTTCGCGTTATTAATTTCTTTATTTAATACATTATTGGGGAAGGGGAATTCAAATTCTACAAAAGTTTCTTTATCTGTTGAATTGGCAAGGATATATTTTGCGCTAAATTCAGTATTGAATGTTGGTTCATATCTCAGACCTCTCTTTTGTAGATCTACATTAACCAAAACTGAAGCATCTGTTGATACTAAGTTCGTGTTTTCAATATATGAGTTAGCAATTGTAATAAATTCGCTCTCAGTTAATGAATCGTAGCTTTTAAATATTTCGCTACTTAGAGAACTATCTTTTTGAATTGCATTAAGAGTTGGAGCTTGTTGAATGAATTCTCCACCATAATTGTAAGATGTTACTTCATCCATTTGTACTTCGATATCCATTCTACTATCAACGGTAACTTGCATAATAACTGATACAACAAGTGCGAAACCTGTCATTACCATTGCTACAAAGGTCATCTTTAACCAGTAGGGAAGTACAAGCTTCTTTGGTTTAGTTGTTGTGGGGATATTTTCATTTTCCATAATTTCGATATAAAGCTTTTAAAATTAGTTATAATCCTATACGAATCATATAACAAATCGAAACATATTTATACAGAACTATATGAACAGGTTAAAATTGCCTTTATTTGATATAAAAAATGTTCTATTCGGTGGTCAAACTTTTACATGGGATGAGTTAGACAATTCTGTTTATCTCGGAGTTACTCAAGATAGAGCTATTAAATTTGAAATAATTGAAGATGAGATTTTGTGGCAGACTTATCCTAGTCAAAATGATGAAGCTTTTATTGATGAATATTTTAGAACCGATATCGACAGTAATGACATTAAAAAGATCCTTTCACATTACGGATTAGCTAAGAAAATTGATAAGCAATATCTTAATGTTAGGATGATCAAGCAACCCATAGAACTTACACTTCTTTCATTCATACTTTCATCAAACAAAAACATTAAGGCTATTAGAAGGTCAGTATCAATTCTGCGAGAGAGATATGGAGATAAAGTAGATGTTGAGGGTAGAGAATTTTCTCTCTTCCCCAAAGTCGCAAGAATTGCTCAAATATCTCTTGAGGAATTAAAAGATACGGGAATTGGATATCGCGCGAAGTATCTTATAGAAACTGCGAATATGATATCCAACAATCCCAAATTGCTTGTTAATAAAGATAAAAGTGAGCTTAAAAGGAATTTATTAAGCTTATCAGGAATAGGACCTAAAGTAGCAGATTGTATTTTATGCTTTGGATATGGTTATAATGAATTATCTCCAGTCGATGTTTGGACTAAAAGGATATTGGTGGATCTATTCGATCTTGATGAAAATTTAACTTATCAAGAGTATGCGGACTGGATCGCTAAAAATTTTGATGGTAAGGGTGCTTGGATCATGCAGGTTCTATTTGAATGGTACAGGAATGATCCTAGATCGAAATATCAACGAAAATCCAGTTGTAACTAAAATCTAAATTTTGCGTAATACAATATAGAGACCAAATGAATGGGCTAAAAACTCCTGAAGATCTTAAAAACTTATTCTTGAGATATTCTGATGAGTTATATAAATATGCATATGTGAGATTGGGCTGGAATAAAGAGATCGCCGAGGATCTGATCCAAGATCTTTTTATGAAAGCGTGGGACAAGAGAAGTGATTATGACGAAAATAAAGGCTCTTTAAGAACATGGCTATATGCAATTTTGCGAAATAAGATAATTGATGTATATAGACAGAAGAAGAATCTCAGTAGTCTAGATGAGAATATTCTAAATAAAAGTTCAGAGGTTGGACAAACGGAAATTGATGCTCTTGATGATGAGATCCTTGTTAAAGATTCACTCGCAAAATTGAACGAACATGATAAAGATCTGATCATAATGAGATATATGCAAGGGCTTAGTAATAAGGATATAGCAAAAATATTAAATAAAAGTGAAACAAATATTAAAGTATCAATACATAGGGCGATCAATAAATTAAGAATGATAATAGAAATTGAAAATGAATGAGAAAGATGTAATAAAAAAGTTGAAAAATGTCGATGTAACAATGGATCCTACTAGTAGATCTAGAATATTCGAGAATATAATCGATCATACTGGAGAGATCGATGTAACCAAAACAGAAGTTGGTCGTAATACTCTTATGAACATATTTAAATTAACTAATGTTCAATATATGCAGAAAAAAGTATTTACAATTGCAGTAGTATCATTTGCTATTGCTGGACTCGCCTTAACAGGCACAGCTATGGCATCTGACAGTGCTATTCCAGGAAGTTTAGGTTATGGAGTAGATCAAGCTGCAGAGAAAGTAGCATCTATGTTTAAATTCGGAGATACAGCTAAAGTAGAACATGAGATGGATCTACTTGATGAGAGAATGGCTGAATTAGGTGAGGTTTTAGGTAAAAGTGATGTTGATCCAGAGAAAGTTCAGAAATTAATGGGAGATCTTGAAGATCAACACCAAGCAGTTAGAGATAGACTCCAAGATGGAGAGTTCTCAGGTGAAGATAACGAAAGAGTAATGAACAGATATGAAGAGCAGGTAAGTAAATATGCTCAGTTGATGGTTCAATTACAGGCTCAACACCAGAACCAAATTAACCAGTATGGAGTTCAGGATGATTTTGAGGAGGTAAAATACCAGTTCCAAAGTCAAGAGAAAGTAAATCCTGGAGATAATGGGAACGAAGATCCTGGTAACTCTGATGATAACGGTTCTGGTTCAGATAATGGTAATGCTGGAGATTCTCA
>CAZINM010000038.1:0-10564 GCA_964540605.1 uncultured Candidatus Saccharibacteria bacterium | reverse complement strand
TCGTTATGTTATTAGCAATGTTTCTGCTTTTGGTAAGAAGATCAACGATTTCTTTATGAACATCTTTAAAAAACGAGAAGTTGTAAAAACTAATGATGAATTAGAAGAAAATATCGAAAATGATGAAAGTAGCATGGATGTGCTGTCTAAGAAAGTAGATGAGAGAGAGAAAGAGATAGTCGATGAGGTAAAAGAAAGTATCGGTTTTGATGATAGTGACGATACGGAGGATGAGGTTGTTGAGAATGACAAGACTGAGAGTGACAATATTGATGAGGAAGTTACTGGGACCATAAGTATTAAGGATAAAACTGAAGCTGAAGATATTGAGGTATCAGATGAGGATGATGATCAAGAAAGTCTTGATGAAAGCTTAACAAGCGTTGATGAGAATTCAGCTGAAGAGGTAGAGAGTATTGAAAAAAGTGGATCAGCGGAGTCAAAAAGTAAGCAAGAAAAAACAGAGAAACCATCAAAAGATCAAAAAGAGTATCAAAATACTGGATCGAAGCGACACAAAAAGAAAAGAAAACATAAGAAGAATAAGAAGAACAAAAAAAATCGATAACTCTTTCTTATATCGAATAGTTTATAATGTATATTGAGAATAAACAGTTTAGTATCAAGATATGGAACAATTTCTACAAAAGATACTTTCATTGATCGAACAAAATATCGGTTTTATTCCTGTTTTGGTAGGGATATATTTCATATCAATGTTGATGTTTTGGTATGAGAGTAAAAGGGTTAAAAAGAATCGAAATTCAATATTTGATCAATGGTTCCTAATAACGACATTTATGATCTTTTGGGGTAGGGTTACCTATGTGATAACTAATTGGGGGCTTTTTTCAAAATGGAACTGGTTCTATCTTCCTTATGAAAGATATGGTGATCAAATCTATGTTTTTAGAGCTATGCCGTGGAGACTTTTAGCTATTTGGGATGGGGGATTTCTTTTCATCCCGATGTTTTTGGCATATATAGTCGTAAGTTATTTTTATGCTGTTTTTATAAAAAAGTGGAGGTGGAGAGAGATGATGGTCGGTGTTCTCTTTTCATCTAATTTTCTTTTAGGATCTACATTGTTCATGTATGGGGTTTACATAATACAGAGAGATATTGCCATTCGTGGATTCATACTTGTTGTTTCATCACTGATCTTTCAACTTTTTATTAAACTTATTCGTCGAGTTTATAAAGACAATATCAATGCTTATGTAAACATGGCTCAGGTTCTGATCGTAGTTTTTGCTTTATTGGAGATCTGGTTCTTAACAAACACTTTCTTCTCTCAAGATATTACAATGCTAGATAGGTATCATGTATATGGATTCATCGCATTTAGCCTTTACATGGTCATCGCTTATTTAGTTGATGTTAGAAGAGAATCTGATGATTCAGGTGTTTCAAGATCTATTTTGCCAAAAGTGTCATTAAATCAGGCAATAAAAGTAAGGCAACAGAACTAAATGAAACAGACAATTGATCTAATTTGGAAGATCTCTCGAATTACTTTTCCTCTTATTTTTGTTATTGATCTATTATTGAGATTTGTTGTAAGAGATTCGATCTATTGCATACAAAATGATGGTATAGCTTTTGGTATAAGCATTTTCAATGAAGAATTTGTTGAGTTCTTAATGTTATTAATTCTTCTGATTTTTATAATGCTCACTTTTTGGAAAGGTAAACTGTTTCAACCCAGTTATAGATATTTTCCATTTGTATGGCTTTTTGGGGTTATAAATTTTGTTGATAGAATGATATATGGTTCTATCTGTGATTATGTGTTTCTGCCAATTATCAAAATTCACTTTAATCTTGCAGATTTTGCTATAACATTGATAATACTAATAGTAATATTTATTGAATTTACTAAAACTGATGGAAATAATTATAACGAATGAAAAAATACCTAATAGATTGGATAAATATTTAACGAGTCAAATATCACAAAATATTGATCTGTTAAGTTACAAAGACCTGTTAACTAGAAATTTCGTACAAAACAATCTGATAGATTTTGTCAGCGTTAATGGTAAAAGAGCAAAGGCATCATACAAATTGAAATTGGAAGACAGAATTGGTATCGATATAGAAAAGATCAAGAAGTTCCTTGACGATCTTACCCAAAAGAAACTGGAAATAGATAAGATAATACCTGAAAATGGGAGTTTAGATATCGTATATGAGGATCAGGATTATTTAGTCATAAATAAGCCTAAAGGAGTACCTGTACATCCTGGGAACGAAAACTCTACAGGAACCATGGCAAATTATGTTAAGGGCTACCTTGTAAATAAGAATGAATATGATCCATTACTAGAAAGAGGAGGGATTGTTCACAGATTAGATCTTCCTGTTAGTGGATTAATGATCTTTGCAAAGAATATCTCATCTCAACAATGGTTTAAGAAGAAGTTCGAAGATCATGAAATATTTAAGATCTATCGCTTAAGAACAGTTGAAAATAGTAAAGAGATAAAAATTTACAAAGATAAAATAACTTCGAATTATTTAGCCGATAAATGGCTTAGAGATGAGATCGATCTTAATGAATGGAATAGGTATGAGGGGTATATAGGAAGATCAAGAAACGAAAGGATAAAAATGGAATATTCAATATTTAAAGTTAATAATTCTTTTAAGAATGCTCAAAGTTTCCTTATAAGAACGGGAGAATATGAGTATTACATAAATATTAGAACAGGTAGGATGCACCAGATTCGCGCAACATTAGATTATCTTGGATTACATATTGAAGGGGATACTATGTATGGATCTGGACGACAGATCCCTAAAGCAATTGATCTTGAATCTGTTGTACTAGGATTTGTAGATAACAAAGAAACGAAGAAAGTATATGTGTTATAAGCATATACTATAGTCTACATATTAAAATGTATCCCATAGATATATAAATATTAGAATATCGTACAAATATATCAGACATCAATTAGATACCCTTATAGAGAAGTATTTAGCGTGTATAAATAGTATACTCATTCTGTGTAATGAAATTTAAGATGAGTAAAGAAAGAGAGAAGGTAAAATTAGTGAATATTAATATAATTATATTTTGTTGAAATAAAATGCCTGTACAACAAGATATGAGAGCTGGTAACAATAGCGTAACACACTCACTTGTAATCGAAAAGGGGTAATAACCCAAATATAAAGGTTTGCAGCTATGGGTCTTGTTGATTAGAAGTCATAAAAAACATATATTAGATAAATACATGAAATAAATAATTGAATATGAGACAGTTTGAAAAGCTTAATAATGCTAAAGATAAAAAAAAGAGAAAAATTAATAAATCTTTAATATTCGTGATACTTGTTTTATCACTAATTATTTTGATATCTAATAATTGGAATGGTATTACGAAATATATTAATTCGATAAAACTTTCTAACCCTGTTACAAATAAAGTTATTGAAGATTTTAATTCTGATGAATCTCCAAGATTAGCAAGTGGTGTTCATAAAACCATCCTAATAATAAATGAAAGTGATGATAACAGTGATAAAATATCTTCGATCTTTATACTTACAGCATCAGAGCAGAAAGGTCTTTATTTGATCCAGCATATTCCCGGTGAGGTATATATGAGCCTCTATAATAGTGATATTTCTGATTATGTTCCAATATCAAATTTGCCATATATAGGTGAAAAGTATGAAGAGGGTTTAGGGATAGAATATTCAATTTGGCAGATCGAAAATTTATTAGCTACAGAGTTCGATTCTTATATTTGGATCGATCATGAAGCAACAGAAATATTAAAAGCGGAGTTTGGTTATTCTAAAGAGCTTAGTGCGTCTAAAAAGTATGAAAGTATTAAACAGGTCGGAAAATTGATCAATCAATTTATTAAGCTTGATGAAATTGGGTCTTTAGTTGAAAATGTATCTTCAAATCTAGATCTCTCGTATATTTTCAAATATATGAACAAGTTTGTACCAGAAGATGGATCTCAGTTAACGATCGATTATTCTCAGACAGAATATTTACAACCTTATATCCATAAAAATGGGAGTGAGATATTTTTATTGAAAGAAAGTGCAATTGATGAATCTATCAATGGGATCTTAGATCAGATCATCAGCAAGGATATTGAGAAAGAACAGGCAAAGATCGAAATATATAATGGAAGTATTATTCCCGGATTGGCTAGTAAATATAGTAGGATCTTGCAAAATAATAGCTTGAATGTTGTTAGGATCGGCAATAGCGAAGACGGATATCCAGTAACTACAATTTATGTTCCTAATAAAGAGAAATTCTTACAAACATTATCATATGTTGAAGTTTTGATAGGTATGGATAATTATCAAATAGTTGAAGAGAGGCCAATTTTTTTGTCAACCGGGGATATTGTTATTGTACTTGGGCAAGATATGAGTGAATCATCTTTGCCTTATGTGATCTACTAAGTTTATATTGAAGTTATAGAAAAGCTAAAAGGCTTGATCCAAGCAATTTTCCATCTACTAAAAGAGAATGATCTGCAGATCATTTATTGGAATTTACTGTTTTTCTAATAACTATTTGATGTAAAAGATATTCTTGCTAGAATGGATTGTTATGTTACAAGGATTACTATTTATATCATTTATAGCTGCGATCGGATTTGTTCTAGTCCTTATTTTCATGGGTCGCAATAAAGATGAGGTTGTCGAGGTTTTTGAAGAGGTTAGGAGCCCAGTTATAATGCAAGTTCTTGTTCCTAGGGAGAATGATAAAACTCCTTTAGCTGCTGAGCAGATGTTTGCATCTATACATGGAATTCTACGTGATGCTAAGAAATCGTTGGATTTGATCAGCTTTGAGATCGTTTCTTCTGGTAATAATGGTATTCGTTTTTATGTTGTATCTCCTAAGCACATTGCCAAATTTGTTGAAGGTCAGATCTATGCGCAATATCCTAATGCAGACATCAGTTTTATTCAGGATTATGCACTAGAACCGATACCAGCAACATATGCAAATGGAGAGAAGTACCAGGCTTATGTAACAACTGGAGAGATAGAGTTAGATAAAGATTTTATTTTTCCAATAAAGACATTCAGAAGTTTTGAAGTAGATCCTTTAGCAGCAATAACAGGTGCTATGTCAGATCTAAGTGATGGACAATCAATTTGGTTGCAGATGTTAGTGAGGCCAATATCTAACTATTGGCAAGATGCTTCAAAAGATTATATTACGGCGATAAAAGAGGGGAGGGATCCTGAAAAGAAGTCACTTTGGAAACAATTTCTAAGTGATATGGGTAATGCGATCTCAAACATTAACTTAAATGCTTCAGCAGAAGATGCAAAAAAGGCAAAAGAAGTTGTTAAATTAGCACCAGGTCAAGACGCAGAGCTAGCTCAGATAGAGGAGAAGATGTTGAAACCGGGCTTTGAATTAGCAATTCGTGTTGTTACTAAAGCAGGTGATGAGTTCTCATCTGAGCAATTATTACGAGATGTTGTAGCAAGTTTCAAGCAGTTCACGACATCACATCTAAATGGTTTTGTGCATGCAAAAAAAGATTTCTCAGGAGAAGAAGTTTACAACGATTATTTGCGACGATATCTGCCTGCAGAACCTTTAGATATAGTTAATATTGAGGAGTTAGCTTCTATATTCCATCTCCCCAATAATTCTGTAGAAACACCTAATATCAATTGGAGTAGGGCAAGAAAAGCTGAACCACCTCTTGACCTTCCAATTCTGGGTGTTGTTGATGATATTACTGTATTCGGTGAGACTGATTATCGTGAAGAGAAATTTCTTTTCGGAGTTAAAAGAGCAGATAGAAGACGACATATGTATTTATTAGGTAAAACAGGTGTGGGTAAATCATCAACTTTCAAGAATATGATCGTTTCTGATATTTTAAAGGGGGATGGCGTCTGTTATATTGATCCTCACGGTCAGGATATTGATGAGATCTTAGATTATATTCCACCTCAAAGAATAAATGATGTAGTGTATTTTGATCCTTCAGATATAAATAATCCGATCGGTTTTAACATGCTTGAACTTGACGATCTCTCACAAAGAGATCTTATTACAGATGGTGTTGTAAGTGTATTTAAAAAGCAATTTGGTGAGTCATGGGGACCGAGGCTTCAATATCTTTTACAGAATGCTATCGCAACTTGTATAGAAGCTCAAAATACAACAATTCTTGCTGTGCAGAGGATACTAATAGATTCAAACTTTAGGAAGTTCATATTAAAACAGGTTAAAGATCCTATTCTTTTGAAATTTTGGGAGGATGAATTCTCAAAGATGTCAGAGAATTCAAGATTAATTACCGAAGCGATCGCTCCTATTCAAAACAAAGTTGGTCGTTTCATTTCTTCAGCTGTTATTAGGAATATTGTTGGACAAGTTAAATCTACCATCAATATTGAGGACATAATGAATAATAAGAAGATCTTACTTATCAATTTGGCACAAGGAAAAATAGGAGAGGAGAGTGCATCACTTTTAGGAGGTATGATCATAACAAGACTTCAATCCGCTGCGATGAGAAGGGTAGATATACCAGAAGAGCAAAGAGAGGATTTCTTCCTTTATGTTGATGAATTCCAAAATTTTGCAACAGATAGTTTTGCAAAGATCCTTTCAGAGGCAAGGAAGTTTAGGCTGAATCTTGTAATGACAAATCAGTATATTGAGCAGATCCCATTGACTGTTAGATATGCAATATTTGGTAATGTAGGTACACTAGCTTCATTCGTTGTAAGCCAGAGTGATGCCTCTATACTTGCAAATGAATTTACACCCGAATTTGATGCCGAAGATCTTGTAGCTTTAGAATCTCATGCAATGTATCTGAAACTTTGCATAGATGGTATGACATCTAAACCGTTTAGTGCAAAATCACTAAATCATAAGACTAGGCTTGAGAAGTTCAATAATAGAGAAAAAGTAATAAATGCATCAAGAGAGAGATACGGAACATCTAGAGAATTGATCGAAGATAAGATTCAAAGATGGGCAAATCAAACATATAGTGAAAAAGGTAATAGGTCATTATTGCAAAGGGATGAAGTTGAACGACAAAGTGAGAATAGAACACATAAACCTTATAAAGAATATAATAATGATAGGCGTAAAGAGTACGATCAGCCATCAAATAAGCCAAGTCAATTGAGTAAATCACCACAACAGATCAAGTCAAATGAACAATCAAATGCAACTGTTAGTAGACAAAGTTCACCACAAGAAATAATAGATAACAAGGCTAATAATAACAATGATGATCACACAAATGGCGTTCAATCAATTGTCCTTCCGAATATGAAAATAGTTCTTAATAATGACGATAATAACGGACAGCAAAATAACCATGAGGATAACTAGCAGTAATATTTATCTCCTGGTGTTATTTCACTTGAATATTCAACAGAAAGATTTAATTAATAATAAATCTTTAAGCTAATTCATCTGCTGTGTGATAAAATAGCAACAGTAAATTTGGATGATAAATATATGTCAGGACATTCAAAATGGTCAAAGATCAAGCATAAAAAAGGTTTAAATGATGCTAAAAAAGGCAAGGTTTTCTCAAAAATGTCGCAGCAGATAAGTATTGCTGCTAGAGATGGAGGAGGAGATCTTGATTCAAATTTTACTTTAAGACTTCTCGTTGATAAAGCAAAGGCTGTAAGTATGCCAATGGAGAACATCCAAAGGGCTATAGATAAAGGTTCTGGTAAAAGTGGTGAATCAATGAATATAGAGTCAGCAATGTATGAAGGGTATGGTCCTGAAGGTATTTCAATGATAATCGAAACTTTAACAGATAATAAGAATCGAACTGTATCTGAATTGAGAACTATATTTTCATCACATGGTGGTACATTGGGTGAATCAGGCTCTGTTGCTTGGAATTTCTCTCAAAAGGGAAATATTGTCATAAGGCCTGCTTTCATGAAGAAATCTGAAAAATATGGGCATGAAGATGAAATGATCTTTGTTGATGAAGAGGAGGTTGTTATGAAGATCATTGAGATTCCAGGGATCATTGATTTCAAGCAATTTGAGGAAACAGAGATGGATGAGGAATCATTGAATGGTAAATATATAAGCATATATACAGGTGCAAAGGATCTGGCTCATGTACGCGATGCAATTAATGGTTTGGGCTATGTAATTATATCTGCTGAGCTTGTATGGAAGCCAAATACTCCAAAAAATGATGCTTCAGATAACACAGTAGCGAAAATAAATGATTTTATAGAAGCAGTAGAAGATCTAGATGAAGTACAATCAGTTTGGACAGAGATCGATGAACTGCTTGAATAGGTGTGATCTTTGTCATGTTTAAAATTTCAAAAATAGGATCGGTAGATCATATTTATTACTATTTTATTATTTAATTATGAGAATAATTGGGATAGATCCTGGATATGCACTCGTCGGATGGGCGGTGATCGATCAGAATAATGATCGTTCTATCTCTTTATGTGATTATGGTGTCATATCAACTTCAAAAGATCTCCCTTTGGAGAGTAGGCTTTCAGAGATCTATCACGATATGACTCAGATAATTAATAGATTCAAACCAGATATCGCAGGTATAGAGACATTAATATTTCATAGAAATGTCACTACTGCGATGAAAGTTAGTGAGGCTAGGGGAGTGGTAGTACTCTCATTGAATGAAGCTTCAATAAACATTGTGCACATATCACCTTTACAAGTGAAGAATGCGATCTCTGGGTACGGTAGAGCTCCAAAATCACAAGTGCAAGAAAATGTTAAAATGTTATGTGGATTGAATGAGATCCCAAAACCTGATGATGCTGCAGATGCTGTTGCAGTGGCAATTACAACTTGCGATATTAATTTTAATAATAGTTTACTTAAACGGATATGATCGTAGAAATAAGTGGAAAAGTCATTGACCACAAAATTGAAAAAGATAATTGTTATATAGAAGTAAGAACCCCCGGGGGTATAGGATATCGTATACATGTACCTGCAAGTTATCCTTTCGTAGAGCCTGGTGAGGATATTCTGGTACATACTACACTTAAGGTTAAAGAAGATAGACAAGACCTGTATGGTTTTGTGTCTAAAGGAGATCGTGATTTCTTCGAGACATTGAACTCTGTTTCAGGCATAGGTCCAAAAAGTGCTTTAGCAATACTTTCAACATATGGAAGTAGCAAAGTGAAGGAGATGATCCTATCAGCTGATCATGTTTCACTTAGTAAAGTTAAAGGATTAGGTCAAAAAGGTGCAAAAAAGATCATATTAGAGCTTTCTGGGGTTTTAGCTTCAGAAAATGAGGAGAAAAAGGAGAAACAGCCTGAGATATTGGATGAATTAGCAACGGCACTTAGGAGTTTAGGTTTTACAGGTATTGATGTGAAAAATATGGTAGATAAGGGGAGATCAGTATTAAAGAAGATAACGCTTTAAGCATAGAAAGCTTATTACAAAAAGTTTTAAGAGGGGAGTAAACAATTATGGTAGTCTCAAGTATGTCGTCACAAAGTGATGGCCAGAAGAAAACGAAAAAAGGGCACGAGATCGAGATAATCGATAGTAGTACTATTAATAGTTCAGCTAATACCGATGAAATTAGCAAAAGGGTGGGGGATGAAACAGATCTAGGTCATTATCAGAATGGATCAGCTATCCCTACAGAAAAAACTTCGGACTATGATACAAATACCAATGGTTTAGAAAGTGTTGATAATATAGAAGAAACGATACGGCCTAAAAATTTCGATGAAATAATAGGGAGGGAGCAAGAGAAAAGAACTTTGAGAATGATGATACAAGCTGCTAAAAAACGAGGAGATGTTATGGATCACATACTATTTTACGGTCCTCCAGGGCTTGGTAAAACTACATTTGCGATATCTATAGCAAATGAGGTCGGTTCATCACTTAGGATCACTTCAGGGCCTGCTATAGAACGCCAGGGTGATCTTGCAGCTATATTAACGAATCTAAGACATAACGATATTTTGTTCATTGATGAGATCCATAGATTATCCAGAACTGTTGAAGAGATATTATATCCAGCAATGGAAGATGGCGTGATCGATATAATAATGGGCAAGGGTCCCGCTGCTAAAACGATACGATTAAATCTAGAGCCATTCACTTTGATCGGTGCTACAACTCAAATTGGTAGAATCAGCTCTCCTATGAGAGAGAGATTCGGACTAGTTCAAAGGTTGGATTATTTCTCTGAAGATGATCTTAGGAAAATTGTCGCCAGAGCCGCCTCAATAGAATCAATAGATGTTGATAGAGAAGCTTTAGCACATATTGCAGGTAGAGCAAGAGGAACTGGTAGAGTAGCTTTGCGATTATATAGAAGGGTAAGAGATTATTTTCAAGCTGAATCTCCCGAAATGAGGTCCATTAGTGTAGATATGGTTAACAAGGCTTTATCTTTATTAGGTATTGATGAATACGGACTTGAATCAATAGATCGTCAACTGCTTTGGGTCATGTATGATCATTTCGGTGGTGGTCCTGTCGGACTTTCCACATTAAGCGCTTCGATTTCAGAAGATATAACAACCATTTCAGATG
>CAZINM010000037.1:3578-10570 GCA_964540605.1 uncultured Candidatus Saccharibacteria bacterium | reverse complement strand
TTACTTTTCTGACCTTCCACTAGCAATCTCTTCTGCAATACTCCTAGGTACCTGAGCATAATGTGATGGCTCAACATTTGCACTTCCTCTTCCACTCGTTATCGATCTAAGTTCAGTTGTATAACCGAACATCTCAGAAAGTGGAACTTTAGCCTTTATAATATGAAGCTTTCCTTTAACTTCTGTTTGGCCAATTTCACCTCGTTTACTGCTCAAAGACCCAGTAATATCACCAACAAACTCTTCAGGAGCCATTACTTCAACATTCATTATAGGTTCCAATAAAACAGGATTTGCTCTCTTGCAACCAGCTCTAAACGCCATAGAACCAGCAACTTTAAATGCTGCTTCAGATGAGTCTACTTCATGATAACTTCCATCATATACTGCCACTTTCACATCAACAACCGGATATCCTGCAATAACTCCTGCCATCAATGTCTCTCTTACACCTTTCTCGATCGAAGGTATGTACTCTTTTGGAATAGCACCACCTTTTATTTCATTAATGAACTCAAATCCCTTACCAACCTCATTTGGTTCCAACCTCAAATAACAGTGACCATACTGACCCTTACCACCAGATTGTTTAACATATCTACCTTCCTGTTCAACAACTGCTGTAATAGTTTCCCGATAAGCAACTTGTGGCTTACCAACATTACTTTCTACTCCAAACTCTCTCTTCATCCTATCTACAATGATCTCTAAATGAAGCTCACCCATTCCAGATATAATAGTTTGACCAGTTTCATGATTGGAAGAGACTCTAAAAGTTGGGTCTTCTCTTACAAGCCTTGCAAGAGCAAGAGACATCTTCTCTTCATCAGATTTTGTTTTAGGCTCAATTGCTTGAGATACAACCGGTTCTGCGAAGTTGATCTTTTCCAATATTATCTTGTTCTTTTCATCACACAAAGTATCACCAGTAATTGAATCTTTTAATCCAACAATTGCACCAATATCTCCGGTGCTTAACTGAGATACTTCTTCTCTATCTTTTGCATGCATCAATACAAGACGACCAACTCTCTCCTTTACAGATTTAGTCGAATTATAAACATATGTACCAGCCTGAATAATTCCCGAATAGACCCTGAAGTATGAAAGATTCCCTACATGAGGATCATTCACTATTTTAAATACTAGTGCGGAGAAAGGATCTTGATCAGAAGGTTTCCTAGTTAATTCATCTCCTGTTTTAGGATCAACTCCTTTAACATCAGAAATATCTAATGGTGAAGGTAAGCAGTTAACAATATAGTCCAATAACCTTTTGACTATTGCAGTTCTTGAATCACCACCAAGGACTGGGAAGATATTTCTTGATATAGTTCCCTTTCGAAGTCCAACAAGTAGTTCTGCCTTTGAGATCTCTTCACCACTTAGGTATTTTTCCATTAAAGTGTCATCTTGTTCTACCAATTTCTCAACTAAATGAGCTCTTAACTCTTCAGCTTTTGATTTAAGATCTGCAGGGATCTCTCCTTCATTTAACTCAAGTGCCTCAACAGAATCATATGTATATGCTTTCATATCTATCAGATCAATAAAACCACTTAGTTCATGCTCTCTACCAATAGGAACAACTAGAACTACAGCCTTATCTGTAAGTCTCTCTTTGATAGAGGCAAATGACATATCAAAATCACCACCAAGTAGATTCAGTTTGTTTACAAAACAGATCCTTGGAACTCCATATTTATCTGCTTGCCTCCAAACTGTTTCAGATTGTGGTTCAACTCCCATCTTTCCATCAAAAATAACTACTGCACCATCCAAAACTCTGAGAGATCTCTCTACTTCTGCAGTGAAATCTACATGACCAGGTGTATCAATAATATTTATTCTGTAATTTTCATCAGAGTATTTCCAAAAACATGTAACTGCAGCAGACATAATTGTAATACCTCTCTCTTTTTCCTGTTCCATGAAATCTGTTGTTGCAGCACCATCATCCACCTCACCGATTTTATAAGTCTGTCCAGTAAAAAATAATAATCTTTCTGTTGTAGTAGTTTTTCCAGCGTCAATATGAGCAATAATACCGATATTCCTCAACTTATCGAGTGGAAAATCAACATCATATGAAATAGCAGACATATTAATAAAAAATCAAGTTAATAATAACGTGAGGATTTTAATATTTAAGCCTCTTGTTTGCAAGTAATATAGATATATTGGTTAATTATTTTCAACTAACTTCTCAGCAATTGCAGTTACTTCACCTTCGAGATCAGCATCTATTGCAGCATTAAGAAGCTCTTTTCCCTCCTCTACCTTCTTCTCTTCGATCTTTAGCATACCTTGGTAAAGTAATGACCAAGAACTATCATCCATCATGTGTATAAGCTCTGAAGCTTTCTCAAGATCGACATCAACATACAGGTAATACTGTGCTACAAGCTTTAAATACTCCATTAACTGGTATGTTGGAACCTTTTCCTGATCTAGTTCATCAAGTGTGACTTTAAAGCTCTCATGATCCTCACGAGCATCATACAATGAGAGTTGCATTACCTCAGTCCAAATATACTGATCATGAGCTGTTAAGAGATCTTCAGCACGATTATATTGTTCATCTGAGAGTAGTAGCTCAAAATATTCTGAAACGAAGTCGTAAAATTGGTCTTCTTTTGCGAAACTTACAGCTCGATCGTAGTAGTTATATGCAGAATTCTTTTCAAGAAGAAGATCACTAACTCTCGCAATATATATATAAAGTGTTGGATCGTCAGATCCCAAAGAAATTGCTTGATCAAAATATACAGAAGCGGATTCATATTCTCCAAGATCAAAATGCGCTCTACCTAGGTAGTATTTTCCCTCCCAGTAATTTTCCATATCTTCATCATGTGCTTCAAGTAATTTCTTTGCTAGATATGGATAACCATCGGAAATATAACCCCTAGCAGCAGTAACTACTTCGAGAAGCTCTGTTTCATCTGAAAGTAATCCCTTATATTCATTCCACATTACTATTACTGATTCAGAATCTGTTTCAACCAAATCAATATATTCTGTTATTTTCTCAATTTCTCCTGCACGAATTGATAGATCTATGATCTTAACTAGATCATCCTCTGACTTACTATATTTATATGACTGTTCAAAACATTCTGCTGCTTTATCAAAAAGTCGATCAGATTGATAACCGGCTCCCAGTACTCTCCAAAGTTCCGCATAATCTGTTGGTTCTAGATGGACAATAACACCTTCTACAACACTCGTTGCATCTGTAAAGAGTCCTTTTTCTGAAAGTATAGTAACAATCATTTTGTAGGCCTCGAATTGTCTAGGAGCTAATTCTGATGCCTCTAAATATCGGTCTAATGCATCGCTATATTTTAGTTCTTCATAAGATTCATTTGCTTGATCAAGCAATCCCTCATACTCCTCAGGATCATACCTATTTCTTGACCAAAGATAGTAGCCACCACCAATTATGAGTAGTATCAAAGGTATACTTATTAGTAAAAGGAGCTTTTTATTCTGGAAAATTGACATATGTTGATTTAATAAATTTTTATATTACTGCTATTATACTTCATAGTAGATTTGATTATGACTCATTGTCAAATATATGATATGATTCGCAGGTTCCTGTAATGCAACTGCCTATATGAACTACTTTTACTGTTCATATCAAAGCCCAGGAAATAATATATTTTTGTTTCTTTATGGAACGAAAGCTCAAAAAGAGCATCAAGAGGATCGAAAATCTAACAAGAGCCATATTTTTATTTTCACTTTTATTTTACATTGGAATCCCTTCTTTATTAGGTTATCTTATCTTTTTCTCGGATAGTGCAAAAGCAAATATTGGATCTGTAGATGAGGTGCAAGGGACATCGATCCAACTTGATCCAGATAAAAAGATAACCTCATTCAATGGTTTAATAGAACCTTATACAGAAACATTTGGTCTAAATACAGTTACCATAATAGATGGTTTAGGATCTTTCACCTATTTAACACCTTCTGATTCAGTTGCAATGATCATTGAGGAGAATAATATACAGTTTGATGCAAATGACATAATAATACCTGATCTAAACCAGATAATCTCTGCAAATGCTGTAATACAAATAATTCATATTGATATAGATACTGGTACAGAAATAATTGATATCCCATTTAAAACCATATATCAAGAAGATCCAATAATGCCTGAAAACCAAAAAAGTGTCATTCAAAAAGGTGTAAATGGTCAGATGGTAAGAACTTACGATCTTCAATATCAAAACGGTGAATTAGCGAGTAAGGATCTCGTCAGCGAAGTTATAAAAATTGAGCCAATAGCTGAGGTTATCTCAATTGGAACAATGAAAATTGATACTTATAGTGGACAGAATAGCTGTGCACATTGGGATAGTGCAATAGATTCTTTAACAAGCGATCTTAAAGAGAGAGCTTGGCTGAAATATATGATCAGATGTGAATCTCGTTGTAATACCTATGCAAATAATTCGAATCTATATTTTGGGATATTACAATTTACAAAACAACTTTTTTACAATACTTTCAAAGGAGAGGATATATTTAATGGAAATGAGCAGATAGAATACGCATTGAGTATTTATAGATCAGGACTTGCACCACGAAAATTCCCTTACTGTTCTGCAAGATTCACTTACTGATCAAGAATTAAACATTCCAACTGTAATATTCACAGATATCTTGTGGAATTTCGGCTAAGAATCTTGATGGCATCTGATCTGTAAGCCCCCCCATAGAGCTTCTAGTCTCGGCAAATGTCATGAATAATCTTTCTCTTGCTCTTGTTATACCAACATAACAAAGTCTTCTCTCCTCCTCTAACTCTTGAGGGTCTGTAAAGGTTCTAGAATGAGGTAAAAGTCCCTCTTCCATACCGATCATGAATACAACTGGAAATTCCAATCCTTTAGATGAATGTAATGTCATTAGTGTCACAGCACCTTTTGATGATTCTTTATTTGTTTCTTCTTGTTTTTCCTCAATTAATGCGATATCTTGCAAAAATTGATTTAAAGATCTTTCTGAATCCCTTTCTACATAACTTGAAGCAACATTTCTCAACTCTTGGACATTCTCTCTTCTAGCATAACCAGCGTCGCTTCCATCATCTATAAAATCAAGATATTTAATCCTGTTGATGACTTTATCTATTACAGTTAAGACATCTTCGCCTTGAGAATCTAAGTAAAAATTACCAAAAAGATCGATCACATTTGTAAAGTTCATTATCTCGGTTAGAACATTATCAACTTTATCGACTTTTGTTTGATCAAGTTGGAGTTCATCTCTTATACCTTTATCAAGTGCGTAGGCAGAAACTATTAATTCACCGACAGATAACCCTATCTCTCTAGCTTTATGAGATAAAGTTGCAACTGATTTGGGTCCCATTTTTCTACTAGGGGTATTAATAATTCTATATAAACTCAAGTCATCTTTTGGATTATTGATGAATCTCAAATAACTTAAAAGATCCTTTATCTCGCGTCTATCATAAAACCGATAGCCACCAACAAGTTGATAAGGTATACCCATTTGTAATAAAGCCTCTTCAATAATTCTAGATTGATAATTTGTTCTATAAAGAACAGCAATATCACCGTATTTGTAACCTTTTCTTTTTAATGTACCTAATTCATCTAACAAATATTGAGCCTCTCCTTTTTCGTCTCTGGCTTGATAGATCGTAACTGGCTCTCCTTGTTCTTTGGCTGTCCAAAGACTTTTATCAACCCTTTCATTATTCCTCTTAATTACTGAAACTGCAGCCTCGATAATATTTCCAACAGATCTATAATTTTGTTCTAACTTGATAGTTTGAACTGAATCAAAATCTTTTTCAAAAGAGATGATATTTTTTATATCAGCACCTCTCCACTTATAAATACTTTGGTCATCGTCACCAACCACGCATAGATTTTTGTGTAAGGAGGATAATCTATTAACGAATTCGTACTGTACTTTATTTGTATCCTGATACTCATCAACTAAGATATATTTGAACCGATTTTGATATTTCTCAAGAACTTGATCATCTTTATCAAATAGCTCTACTGTCTTAAAAAGAAGATCCCCGAAATCTAACCCGTTCATCTCTTGCATCTGGTTTTGATATTGAGGATAAATTTGAGCAACAATATCTTCAACAAAACCTGCGTAATGTAGAGGATATTTGTCAGGTCCAATCATATCGTTCTTTGCTGAGCTGATCATTGAATAAATGGCACTAGGTTTGAATTGTTTAACATCAATGTTAGCAGCGATCATTAATTCTTTTATTAAACCTTCAGAATCATCTGAATCATAAATTGAAAAGTTGCTGTCTAAACCGATCTTATGTGCTTCTACCCTTAAAAAACTCGCACATATAGAATGGAAAGTGCCTATCACAGGTCTTGTCGAGATTCCTAATGAAAGGTCTTTAATTATGCCTTCAATCCTTTCATTCATCTCCTCTGCAGCTTTCTTGGTGAATGTCACTGCAAGAATATTTGTTGGATCAACAGAATAAGTAGCTATTAGATTAGCTATTCTATAGGTGATCACTCTTGTCTTACCTGATCCTGCACCAGCAAACACTAACAGAGGACCATCTTTGTGTAAAACCGCAATTTTTTGTTCTGGATTCAATGTTTCCAGCACTTCATCTAGCCTAGACAAGGTTTTTTGTGACTTAGATTAACAGACAACAGTCTACAGTATCATTTATATATGCTCAATGAATTTCAGAATTATTCTAATTCTTGTACATACTGACCAAATACCCAGCCTTCATTTTCTCCATCATATTTCACTTTGTACCATCCTGAAGCTTTTTCGACCATTATCAATGTTTCACCCTCAGCTACCTGTCCGACAATATTTCCACCTGGTGATGGGATACCTCTTACATTCAATGAACCTGTTCCTGTTGGAAGTATCTTTACCAGTATTAGATCACCTTTATCTACATTAATGATAAAGGTGATCTAATACTGGTAAAGATACTTCCA
>CAZINM010000037.1:0-3568 GCA_964540605.1 uncultured Candidatus Saccharibacteria bacterium | reverse complement strand
CATTAATGATAACCTCGAAATCAGACTCAGCAAGGATCGTTGTATCTGAGATCCTTTTAACACCAAAGACTTCAGTGTACTGTCCTGGAATTAAAGGTGCTCTCATTTTAAATGTCACTTCTTTGTTGCTATCTGGAAATATTGTATCTCCCTCTATATGCATTGGAGTATCAAAACTATCCCACACACCATTCACTGCAAAAGGGCTATCATTGAGATCATCAGTAACAATGTAAATAAAGTCATTAAAGGTGAACCAAGGAACATCACCACTATTTTTGATCTTTAAAGAGACATCAAATAGCTCTCCTGCATTAACAGATTCAGGATAATCAAGATCTAGGATCTCTGCCGACATTTCTATATGTTGAGTAGCTGAAAAATTCAATTTATCGGCTATAGTCCCAACATTAGTAGCAAATACTCCAGTAGATCCTGTATAAACTAACTTCCCTAGCTCATTATCACCTCTTACTGCAAGTTTTATATCTACTGATCTAACACTTTCCCTACCAAGTCCGTATGTATATGATATCTCTTCGATCAATTCGGATAGAGAGTCTTTAGCTTGAATTGTGATATCATTCTCATCAGACACATATGCGATCAAAACTGCACCTTCCTGCTCTTTTAGCTCTGGAATTACTCCCTCCCAGCCAGACCTTCCTTTGTACACATTGCCATCACGATCTACCAAATAATTGAATGGTATGTCAGCAAATTTCAATCTAGTAATAAAATGATAATACAAAAGATCAACCCAATTCTCAGGATTAGATGATGTTTCCAGAGGAGCTCCAGAAATTTTAGTAATAAATATTTTCTCTGGAAAAGCATATACATCTTGGTCTTTTACAGCTAAAGTCTCGTCAAAACCGAGATCTTTTCTCTCAATAGCAATATATGCATAGACTGATGAGGTTAAAGAAACCACAATTGCAAGAGTAAATATTAGATTTTTGAAAATCTTCTTTATGATCATATCTACTATATTATTGCAGAAACTGCCGTTATATCAAGTTAAATTCTGTACAAGTTCTTTACTCCTGTGTGTATATACCTGGTACATAAACTAATTCAGGGTCTAAGGCATTTGCAAAAATTGTCAACGGAACAAGATAAGTTTGTTCTTCTATCGTAACTTCTCCTCTACATCCCAATTTATAAACTGGGGTTAGTTTCTCTACAGATGTTCTGACAAAATAATAGACCAATTCTATAGCCGTAACTGTACACTCTTCAGGAATCAGATCCTCATCGTCAAATTCATAAGGTGGAGGATCTCCATAAAATCCTTCAGCATATTCATACGGTTCGTAGCCAAGATCCTCTAGATCGAAATCTGATGGAAGCTTTGCAATAATATCTTTTGGATAAGCCTTCTGATTAATTGAATTACCTAAATATTCGATATCAAAAATTCGAACCTTTTCAGGCTCTACAAAGGAAGTAAGTAGCACCTGCCCCTCCTTTAATCTCCCTGCTATATCAAAAACAAAATAATATGAAAATGAGTCATTACCTCTTACTTCAACGGGGATATCATCAATTAATCGTCTTGTACTCATTCTTATTTCATTACCATATGTGGACACTTCAGGATCTTCAAGTTCAACATCAATATCAAAATATGTTAACAATACCTCATCCATTAAGAGAGTTGGGGCGGTATCAATTTTGTAATCAATATTTTCAATCTCGTCTAATTCCAAAGGATCTTCAAATCTAAAAAAGATACTATCTTTAGATATGTCGTAATCTGCTAGATAATGCCCAACTCCTCCATCTTCAGACCAAACATAATAGATATCGTCAAAATTCGTCTTTCTCCAAAAACCCTTTCCGATTTTATTAAGAAAGTTTTGTACTAAGATAGAATTATCTGTTTTATCAATATTGTAAAGGTTTGCCTTGTTAGTGATCTCAACATCTTTGACTACTGAATCAGAAACTGTTATTTCTACATTGTCATCATAATTGAACGGTTGATCTACCAATTGACTATCGTTAGTTTCATCACCTGAGAAAATTTGTATGAGAACAACAATAATTATCACAAAAACAGAGAGTGCGATCAATAAATAGAATCCCTTCGAATTCTCCGAAAATTGTTTAAAAAATGTTTTTACTTTATCGAAATTCATTATTATGGGCATGAAATATTACATCCAAGATCGCTATACCAATCTTCTGCATTCACCCAACCACCATTGGCTTTAACATCGAGATGATAGTGAGGTCCCGTCCAACAGCTACTAACTGGTAGATTTGTAGCTAATCTCGCAATAGCTTCCCCTTGACTTACCGATCCAGTTCCGACCAGAGGCACAACATGCAAAAGCCTATACTCATTTCCCTCTTCATCAACAAATATTATCTTTCCTCCTGAACTCTTTCCAGAATCCCACCCACAATCGACATTATCGATTGCGACAGTTACTGTTCCATTAGAGGGAGCCCTCCATATACCAGCATTTCCTGCAATATCTATAGCCAAAGTACCCATTTGTGCGTGAGAGAAACCACCATTTGGACCCTGTGTACAAGCAGCAGTACTAGAGAAAGGACAAATACCATCGTGAGGTGGATCACCATAACCAAGATCAGGATGCTGCCAAGGCTCTCCAGAAGGATATAATTCAACACCACATTGTTCTACATCAATTGGAGGCATATTCGCATGGGCTACATTGCTAGGTGATAGAAATGACATAGAAGAAAATGCAAAACCTATTACGCCACACACTCCCCATAAACATACTAATAATATTGCAAATAAGGGTTTAGTTAGGGACATGATCGCATCAGTAGCAAGCCATGTAACAGCAGTTAATGCAATATTTGCCAAACCACCTGTTGTTGCGAAACCAATTGCGTTAGCAAGTGCTAATAATGCAGATTTTATACCTTCACTTACAATTTGACGTAGACCTAATTTACCATTAAAAAATTTTTCGATCTGATCTTTTACAAATGCATCTTTAGTGAATTTTTGGAAGAAGGAAGTTAATTTAGCTGCCATTCCATCCTTTAATCCTTTAAAAAAACCGGACCATTTATCTGCGATATTTTTCGAAATAAAATCACCCATTTTTGTATATCGAAGGCCAATTTTGTACTTCCTATTAGCAACTTTAAGTATCTTCTGTAAACCTTCAGGTAATATTGTATTGTTGTTGTTCAGGATCTCTAGTATTTCTAAATATTTCTCTGATAATACGGCTTTATTAATATCTCCAGATTGTGGATCAAATAGATCAGAAACCCCTGAAAATAAACCTTTATTAGAATTTATAAAACTAGACAATATGTCTCGCCTATCAAGATTAAAGGCTCTTTGTATAGCGAACTGATTCATTGCTCCTAGGTAAGAGAATCCTTCACCATTCCACAAAGCAGTTTTCAGCATACTAGTTGGGGTAAGATAATACATACCTGCCAATCTGGCATAATGCATATTTATTTCATCCCTTGGTAGAACCATTCCACCACGAAAATACCCTTGTTCAATATCTTTCTCATTAATTTTGTAGACTTCCCCGTTTTTTCTATTAATAACCTTTTTACC
>CAZINM010000036.1:0-10576 GCA_964540605.1 uncultured Candidatus Saccharibacteria bacterium | reverse complement strand
TCCTAGACGATGGAAATATTGAATTAAGGGTCTCTGATATTAAAGAGCATAAAGTTATATGCGAAGTGATAGATGGTGGTAATCTTAAAACAAGAAAAACTGTCAACATACCCGGTATTCATCTATCTTTCCCAAACTTAAGCCAAAAAGATATTGATGACATAAAATATGCTGTACAAAATGACTTCGATTATTTATCAGCATCATTCATTAGAAGTGTCGATGATGTTAGACTTGTAAGAGAAGCCATGGGTGTAACTAACACCAAATTGATAGCAAAGATCGAAGATAAAGAGGGTGTGGATAACTTTGATGAGATACTCAAAGTTGTTGATGGGGTAATGATCGCTAGGGGAGATCTTGGTGTAGAAATTCCACAAGAGCAAGTACCAATACTTCAGAAAAAATTCATTTACAAATGCAGGATGGTTGGTAAACCCGTTATCGTCGCAACACAAATGCTTGAAACGATGAAAGAAACAAAAAGACCAACCCGTGCAGAGGTAAGTGATGTTGCAAACGCAGTCATGGACGGAACCGATGCATTAATGTTATCTGCAGAAACTTCAACAGGAAAATATCCTTTTGAATCAGTAAAAACAATGGCTGAGATTGCTAATGAGGTTGAACCTTACATGATACCCCAAGTAATTACAGGTGATACAGACGCTGACGATATTACTGACACTTTATGTAAACATATATATTCACTTTCTAATGAATTGAACATCAAGGGTGTGATCGTATTCTCAAGATCAGGAAGAAGTGTGCTCTCTTTAGCAAGACATAGACTAAATATTCCAATCTGGAGTATATCCTCAGATCCTAAATTGATCAGACAACATCAATTAGTTAGAGGAGTTACAGGATACTATATACCAAATATCAAAAATGATAGAGATGAAGCTGTACAACAAGCAGTAGAAACAATTTATGGAAAAGGGTGGCTTGAATTAGATGATAAGGTGTTAATTTTGTCTGGTAGTGGGATCGCAAACAAAAAAACAAACTCGATCATTGAGATCGTTAATGTTAAAGATATGTTGTCAGTTTAGTTTATTCTTGCTTACATTTTTACCTGATCAAGGAAAGATATTTATCCCCAAATTTGCTGATTCGATACAAGTATTGTTTAATTATGTTTACAGTTCGCTTTCAGTTTTTTTTTGTTATAATAGCGACAGTATTTAGTGGCAATGTGGTCTAGATCGTTTTCTGTTTGGTTATTAGCTATCTTGCCACATTCGACCTTTTACAATTTATTACACACGGTGATGTGGCCAAGTTGGTTAAGGCGGGAGTCTGCTACTGCGCGTTCCAAGAGCGAAGCGATTGGATAACGCCAGAGTGCAGTTTGGCATATTCCTTCCAAACTGCCAAAACGGAGTTTTGCTATCTTGCCACATTCGACCTTTTACAATTTATTACACACGGTGATGTGGCCAAGTTGGTTAAGGCGGGAGTCTGCAAAACTCCTACGCGCGGGTTCGAATCCCGCCATCACCTCCATTTTTATTACTTATATTATTAGGTCAACATTAATGGAGTTTCAAAAAAAGAAAAATTATCATATAAGGCATATTCTCGTTATGCCTTTTGTTTATTCGATCCTTTTTCCAATACTTCTAACTGATCTTGTCGTTGAGATCTATCACAGAGTATGTTTTAAACTTTGCGATATACCTTATGTTGAAAGGTGGAGATATATCACTATTGATAGGCACAAACTAAAAAAGCTCAACATAATACAAAAGATAAATTGTGTTTATTGTGGTTATGTAAATGGATATATATTATATATACAAGAAATTGCTGCCAGGACAGAGTTATATTGGTGTGGCATTAAACATGATACAAGTAATGAGAAGATATATCCTAAACATCATGAGAATTTTGAAGAAAGAGAGAAATATCTCTAATTAAAAAATAATCATTCCTTGCGTATTAGCTTATCTGTTGATAAAATCTTGGGGTATAGCAATTCTGTTAAAAGCAGATCAGCTGTATCTATTTATGCCGGGGTGGTGGAACAGGCAGACACGCAGGACTTAAAATCCTGTGCTAGCAATAGCGTGCGGGTTCGATTCCCGCCCTCGGCACTTACGACAATTCACAATCTGAAATATATATCACATTCACTCAACGATTTAAGACCTCTATGCATGTTGAATAGTCATCGACAACAACATCAGCTAGATCATATACATAATCATCATTCCAACCCTTACATAAAATACCCACAGTATATAAACCAGCAGCTTTTGCTGATCTGATACCATTTCTGGAATCTTCAAAAGCAACGACATTCCGTCTATTGATCTTGAAATAAGATAAAGCCTTTTCGTAAGGTTCTGGATGTGGTTTAGGAAGAACTACATCCTCGCTAGCCACAATGTGATCGAAGTAACTTAATATATTGTAATGATGCAGTAATCTTTCGATGAACTCTTTTGCCGAAGCGGAAACAACACTAATTAATTTCCCTTTTTCTTTCATCATAGGTACAAAGGTGTCGGCTCTTCCGACTAATTTTGAAAATTTAGAAGGGCTATCTAATAATGCCTCTCTCTTATGCTCACGGAACTCTTCAGATAGTAAATAATAATCGTAACCTTCAATATCTATATTGCGATCCTTTGAAATTTCTTGAAATATCTTTTCTATTCCTACAGTTGATTTCGTTCCAGCAAATATATCTCTATACATTGATAGATCAACCTCTTCGTTGAGATGGTCCGATACGACCTTTTTTAATGAAGAATAATTTAACCCTTCAAGATCAACTAAGGTTCCGTCAAAATCGAAAATTAGCAGATCAGCATTCACAAGCTGATCTTTTAAAGCAATTAGATCTGAAGTCATATTATTTAGTAAGGATCATCAAACTTATCAGGATCATCATTCTGACAGCGAGGACACTTATATAAAGGTTTTATACCCTCATAAACATAGCCGCACTTCATACATTTCCATTTGGTCCACTGAGAATCTAGATCTTCTGGATACTCTTTGTCAGTTAACAATTCATCACCTTGGGTACTACTTGAACTACTTTGCTGATTTGGATCTACTTTTGGACTTACAGCTATCGGTGGACTAGGCATAATATTAGTAACATTTTGTGGGTTTATAGGTTGAGTAGTTTTTTGTTGAACTGACAACTTATTTCCAAAATATTTATCAGGATTTGATCGATCTGTAGGTACATCAGAAGTTATTCCACTCGTTATTGAATTATACGTCATTGGTTTGTCGTCATTTTGCGGTGGAGTAGTATTACTTGTCGAATTTTTAGTTTGATCCAAAATATTTGCCATCTTTTATCATTTTTAAGATTATCTCCATTGTTTGACCTTCATTATATGGAGATGTGTCAATTACAATATCATTATACTTTTCAGGCCGACCATAATCAATTCCATAAAGTTCCTTATATCTAGCCTTATCTTGAAAGTATCTATCACGAAGTCTAATTTCTGTTAATTTATAGATCTCTGAATATGTCGGAAGTCTTTTATCTAATAAGATTTTCTTCTCCTTATGTAGTGTTCGTCTTATCCTTGTATGTAAAGGTGCATCAAGCCATATTTTGACAGAACATTTGATCTGCAGATTGGTAGCTATAGCAGCAAAAACCTTACTATCTATCAAAACATCTTTCCATCCACTTGCTTTTATAAGTTTAGAATCAATAATTTTATCGTATTCATTCCGTTTCTCTTTGAATTCATCAGACTTAATGAATTCCGCAACAGAGGCATATCCATACTGTTCAGCATATTCACGCATAAAAGCTCCACCATACACATAATGTAGTTGTAAATGAAGAGCGAGCATTCTTGCTATTGTTGAAGATCCAGATCCTCCCGGACCTCCTACTACAACAAGTTTTCCAAGATCTTTTGGCCTTTTATTCAATTGGGCAAGTGCCATATTCAATAATTATCTAATTGTTATTTAATAAAGATTTATTTATATTTTCATCAACTACTGTAATAATAGTATATTAATTGGAGAAAGTAGTCGACTAATAAAGTGGTAAAACGAACAACACCGAAAAGAAGAACAGAAGTGAAATTTAGAGAGAAGGCTCACGGAGTAAATAAAACACTCCTGTTTTTCACTTTAGCGATGTTGATATTCGGTGCAATAATGATATTTGATGCAAGTGTATATCAGGCTGATCAACCTCCATTTAATGATCCTTTTCATTTCCTCAAACTACATTTAATTTGGATATTGATAGGTCTAGTACCATCTATAATAATAATCTTCTGGGATTATCGAAAATTTAGTAAGTTAATTCTTCCAATACTTGGCGTTAATATCCTGATGCTTATAATGGTACTTTTTTCCCAAGACACCAACGGTTCAAGTCGATGGCTAAGACTAGGCTCAGATTATATCGTTATACAACCAGCAGAGTTTATAAAACCAGTCTTTGTTATCTATCTGGCGACACTGTTAGCAAAAGAGAAGAAATCATTTAAGAATTTCAAAGAGGCTTTTACAGAGGGTTTTATGAAAAGATTAGCAGGATTCATAGCTGTTTTAGGTCTGATCATGATCCTCATCATTTTGGAACCAGATCTTGGAACCACCATGATAGTTGGTGTAACGGCATTTGCCGTATTCCTTGCATCTGGAACGGATTATGCACATCTGATCGGAAGTGCAATGTTAGGTGGAGTATTCGCCTTACTTGGTGCTATAGCTGCAATACTTGCACCATACAGACTTTCTCGTGTAAGAACTTTTATTAAATTGCTTCTAACTGGAGAAATAGAAGATCCTCAAGGTGCAGGATACCAAATGTATCAAATACTTATAGGAATTGGATCTGCAGGCTTTTGGGGTAAAGGATTTGGGCAATCAAGACAAAGATTTGGCTATTTAGTTGAAATTACAGCATTCACCGACTCGATCTTCGCAGTTATTCTTGAGGAATTAGGTATGCTCGGAGGAATTTTATTTGTCATAGCTTGGATCATTTTTGCCAATACTGGTCTGAAAATTGCAAGATCTGCTCCAGACAGACAAGGAAGATTGATCGCAATAGGTATTACTGTTTGGCTTACAACTCAGGCACTTTTTAACATGGCTGCAAATGTAGGCTTAATACCACTAACAGGAATGCCCCTACCATTTATTACATACGGAGGTTCTGGTACTATGGTTGCAATGATTGGAATGGCAATACTTTTAAACATAAGTCGATTCACAGATGAAGGAGAACAGATCTACAGCTGAACAACTAAATAAAAAGATCATTTTTACAGGCGGAGGATCTGGAGGTCATATTTCTGCAGCCATGGCGATAATTCAAGGCTTAAGATCAAAATACCCTAATTTATATGAAAATATTTTGTATATTGGCGGGAATCTACCAATGGAGGGAGAAGAGGGATCTGAAAGTCTTGATGAAAAAATAATTGGAAAGACCGAGATCCCTTTCAGATCAATCAGAGCAGGTAAGCTTCAAAGATATTTCTCATGGCGTACAGTAACACTATTATTTGGCGTCATTGGAGGTTTTTTTGATGCTATCAAAGAGATCAAGAACTTCAAGCCAGATATGATCATATCAACTGGTGGATATGTCACAGTTCCAGTTTGTTTTGCTGGTTGGATCAAAAAGATCCCTATTTACATACACGAGCAAACTGCAGCTGTTGGATTAACAAACAAAATTGTAGGAAAATTTGCAAAAAGAGTGTATCTCTCTTTCGAGCAATCAAAAGAGTATTTTAATAAAAATAAGACTGTACTTGTTGGGAATGCTGTAAGACCAGATATATTCAAAAAAGATGGATTTGGCGAAACGGTTGATGCTGTTAGAACAATGTTACCCAATAAAGAGAAGCTCCCAATTATTTTAGTCTCAGGTGGAGGACAGGGTAGTCACTTACTTAATATTACTTTAAGACAAATGCTCAGATATCTAGTTGAGGAGTATCAAGTAATATTACAAACAGGTGATAACAAAGTTAATAATGATCATGAGATGTTGAATAAAGAAAGGAACAAACTACCTGAAAAATGTAGAGATCGACTACATGTTACCAAATTCATAAATTCAAATGAGATCGGAATGGTTTTTGACTCGATCGATCTATATATTGGAAGAAGTGGTGCAAATTCTGTTTATGAAATGGCTGTATTAAGAAAACCTTCAATTTTCATCCCTATACCTTGGGTTACTCATAATGAACAATATAAGAATGCAAAGACCTTAGAGGAGATGGGGCTTGCAGTCATACTTCCAGAGGGAGAAGTAAACGCTGATAGGTTGAATTCAGAAATAAGGAAGATCTTTAATAAGATCAAAACAGGGAAATTATCTATTGATAGCAAGAAGTTATCTGAAAGATTCCCATTAGATGCTGTAGATCGAATTATTGCAGACCTACCTTTATAATATTTTCATCCGACAAAACATTTTTAAAAGCCATTATTAGCACTCTTGACACATATCTGCTAATATATTATCCTCGTGATAGTAATATTTAACCGTATGTACAATGATTTGTTCAAATTGTCATATAAGACCGGCAACAACTACAATTACACAATTGGTAAATGGTAGACAACTTTCAATGAATGTCTGTGATCAATGCTATGACGATATAAATAAGAATTCATATAGTGGTAACTCTTTTGATCGTGGTTCAGCAGAGCAGGTAGATATTACCCAATATTTTTCTGAGAGAGCCAAGATGGATATACAAGAGGCAGCGTCTGAAGCGATCTCTAAAGGAAATAAAAATATCGACACCGAACATTTGCTTATAGCAATAGCAAAAAGTGATGATGTGGTGAAAAGGGTTTTAAAAGAGTTAGGAATAGATCCACAACTTCTAATAGAACAGATCGATGACACAATATCAAAAACAGATCAAATCATTGAGACACCAGGTTTATCACCACGAGCAAAACAGTCCATTCAATTGGCTTTTCAAGAAGCTATGGATATCGGACATAATTATATTGGTGGAGAACATTTACTTTTAGGTCTAATAAAAGAGGGTGAAGGTATTGCAGCTCAAACTTTGACAAAATTAGAAGTCACACCTATAAAAGCTAGACAAGCAGTTTTAAAGATAGTAGGAAAAGGTGATAAGGAAGGTAAAGATGCATCAAAAAAGACAGAAACTCCGACTTTGGATGAATTCTCAAGAGATCTAACTCAACTCGCAGTTATAGGAAAGATCGATCCAGTTATAGGTAGATCAGACGAGATAACTAGAGTTATTCAGATCCTTTCGAGGAGGAAGAAGAACAATCCTGTTCTGATAGGAGAGCCAGGAGTAGGTAAAACTGCAATTGCAGAAGGTTTAGCGTTAAGGATCTCACAAGAAAATGTACCAGATATCTTAAGGGATAAAGTAATTAAAGAGCTTGATGTTGGAAGTCTTCTTGCTGGATCAAAATATCGAGGAGAGTTTGAAGAGAGAGCCAAGAAGATCCTTTCAGAGCTTGAAAAAACTGGAAGGAACATAATTTTGTTTATTGATGAATTACACACGATCGTGGGTTCAGGTGCCCAAGAAGGTCAGATGGATCTTTCTAATATGCTAAAACCTGCACTAGCAAGAGGTGAACTTCAAGTAATTGGAGCCACAACACTTTCAGAATATAAAAAATATATAGAAAAAGATGCTGCACTTGAGAGAAGATTTCAACCTGTACTAGTTAATGAGCCATCGGTGGATCAAACAATAGAGATCTTAAGAGGGTTAAGAGATAAATATGAAGCTCATCACAAAGTTAAGATCGGCCCTGAAGCGATAGATTCAGCTGCTCATCTATCTGCAAGATATATAAAGGACAGATTTTTACCAGACAAAGCCATTGACTTGATCGATGAAGCTGCAAGTAAAAAAAGATTAGACACATCTGCCGAGCCTGAAGAAATTCATCAGCTAAAAAATGATATCTCTTCTCTAGAAAAAGAGAGAGAATCTTTAAGTAGAGCTGGTGAGCATGAAAAGAGTGCGGAGATAAAAATGGAAATAGAAAAGAAAAAAGAAGAATTAAGACCTTTACAGGAGAATTGGGATAGATCAAAGGGTACAGGTACGCCTACTGTAACAAATGAAGATATTGCAACAATTGTTTCTCTAATGACAGGGATCCCAATAACTGAATTACAAAAAGAGGAGAAACAAAGGTTAATGAAATTAGAAGATGTATTGCATGAAAGAGTCGTTGGACAGGACGATGCTGTAAAAGCTGTCGCAGAAGCAGTTAGAAGATCAAGGGTCGGTTTGAAAGATCCTAAAAAACCTATTGCTTCATTCCTATTCTTAGGTCCAACGGGTGTTGGAAAAACTCTTCTAGCTAAAACTTTAGCAAATCAGATATTTGGAGATGAAGATGCGATCATAAGACTAGATATGAGTGAGTATATGGAGAAACACTCAGTTTCCAGAATGATCGGGTCTCCACCAGGTTATGTAGGATATGAGGAGGGTGGTCAACTAACAGAGGCTATAAGAAGAAAACCTTATGCAGTGATTTTGTTGGATGAGATCGAAAAAGCCCACCCAGATGTATTTAATACACTTCTTCAGGTACTTGATGATGGTCGTTTAACTGACTCGAAAGGGAGAACTGTCGACTTTAAAAATACTATTATAATAGCAACAAGCAATATCGGATCTGAAAAAATAATGAGTTATATGAGTATGGATAACCCTGACAAAAAATGGGAATCCCTTCAGGATCAATTGATGGAGGATCTTCGAGAAAGATTCAAACCAGAATTCTTGAACAGACTTGATGACATAATAATATTTAAAGGTCTAGAGAAAGATCAATTGAAACAGATAGTTAAAATTCTACTTGAGGAGACATTAAGTCTTGCTAAAGCTCAAAATATTGATGTTGATTATGATGAAAAGGTTCTCGATTATCTAGTTGAAAAAGGTTACGAACCTGAATTCGGTGCCAGACCGATGAAAAGAATGATCCAGAAAGAGATCGAGAATCCTTTAGCTGAAATTTTGCTTTCGAATGACTCTAAACAGAAAAATAGCATAAAACTGAGAGTTGAGAAGGGGCGAATCGCTGTTAAATAGCAAATTCAACATTAATCGAAAGACTCGACTAAAAAACGAACCTATCATATTGAGAATTGAGTAGATCTAAGAAAATTTACTTCTCTTCTTCAATAAGTTGGATCTCGATCCCTTTGTCTGTAACTTCAACAACTTCTAATTCACTCCCGCAATAAGGACATTCAATAATGTCTCCTACAGCGTACTTCCTTGAAGGGTCGAGTTCTATTTCATTCATACACTCTGGGCATGTTATTTTTTGAGGCATTTCTAATAATATTCAAATTATGTACAATATGCTCATTATATCACTTATATAAATCATGGGAATCTGGGATATTTTAGATGCTAAATATCTTCTTGTGCCTGAAGAATATAGATTATCTAAAGATGAGGGGAACACACCATTAACTGAAATATCGATCGGTTTCAATACAAAAGTCTCAGTTAAAAGAGAAGATCTAAATCCTGCTGGATCTCATAAGGATAGAGGTCTTGCTTATGAAATTTCATATCATTTATCTAAGGGTCATAAGGATTTTGTGATCTCAAGCTCGGGAAACTCTGCAATTAGTGCTTTTAATTTAATAAAATATACAGATCTCAATCTTACGATCTTTTTACCAGATAATACTCCAGAATCGAAATTATCTAGATTATCATCACTTGCTCAGATCGATCATCGCAGGATCAGAGAAAAATATCCTAACATTCAAGTATTTATAACTCCAAAAGCTTTATCTGAATCTGATGAATATGCTCACAAAAATAATAGTTTTCTCTTAAGAGGCTCAAAAGATCCTATTGCCACAACTGGTTACACAACTATAGCTACAGAACTATCAAAGAATATAAAAAATATTAGTGATATTTTTATTCCTACATCTAGTGGAACGACCTTAATGGGCATTTATCAAGGTTTTGAGGATCTGATCGAAAAAAATGAGATCTCTTCATTACCAAGAATTCATGTTTGTCAAACTACAAAAGTTAATATTTTTGCTCGCGAATTTGATGACAATTTTCTTACAGAATCAAACTCCTCGGTGCATAGTATAATCGATAGAATTGGCCATAGATTCAGTGAGGTTGTTTCTGCAATAAAGAGATCTGATGGAGCAGGGTGGGTTATTAATGAAGATATGGTCAGATCAACATTAACTGAACTTCAGCAGATTGGTGCAAACTATATCTCAAATGAGGGTGCTGTCGCTGTTGCTTCTGTAAAAAAAGCATTATCACATGGATATAAATTAAATAACATTGTGGTTATTAATACTGGTTACAATGATGAACAAAATATTTTACCTAACAAATGATCCTGAAAGAGCTATCGGATTAGAAAAAATCATCAAGGATCTCCATATTGTTTGTGTAGATGATAATGAGATGACTCAACAGCTAATTAATAGTGGATGCAAGGTTTTTTGCCTTGAAAAAGAGCTTGGAATAAAAAATGCTATTTTTCGAAATTCTTACAAATTACTCTCACACGAACTTACTCAAAAATATATAAC
>CAZINM010000035.1:640-11095 GCA_964540605.1 uncultured Candidatus Saccharibacteria bacterium | reverse complement strand
CAAAGATGAGAGGTAAAAGAGCAAGTAAAAGATCTATACTACCAGATGCAAAATACAATAATGAAGTAGTCGCAAGATTTATCAACAAAATAATGCTTCATGGAAAGAAAGATAAAGCAGAAGCAATATTTTATACAGCACTTGAGAATGCTGCCAAGAAAATGAAAGTTACTCCATTAGAATTGATCGATCAAATCGTAGAAAATGTGCGACCCGCACTTGAGATCAAAGCTAGGAGAGTGGGTGGAGCAAACTATCAAGTTCCAGTTCCAGTAAGTCCGAGAAGACAAGAGACTTTAGTTACAAGATGGATCGTAGATTCAGTTCGAGCGAAATCTGGATCAGAATTTACACAGTTATTGGAAAAAGAGATGCTTGATGCATTCAATGGTACAGGTGAGGCAGTCAGAAAGAAAGATGATACTGAAAGAATGGCAGAAGCTAATAAAGCATTTGCACATTTCAGGTGGTAAGATCTTATAAATCTAAATTTTAGCTACGGGGTCCGGTCTGCCGGACCTTTTTTTATAAATACTCTTCTTATAAGTTTTATTTGGTAGATCGAACTGATTGCCAAGACATCACTTTCTGTTTTTTCTTAGGAATTAGCGAAATAATCCAAGTAAGTAATCTTATTGGATAAAGTAACAAAGACCAAAAGAACTCCTTTGTATTTCTTGCGTATTTGATTGGATATAATATATATCCTAACTCATTTGTAAAACTTCTAGGATCTTTTCTTTTCAGGAATTGTTCATCCTTATGTATCTGCTTATTCCCAGAGAAATTCCTTCTTCTTTGTAATAGATAATCACTGGTATTTGTCGGAAACTTTACAAAAACCTTTGCTTTAGGTGCATACGCTAATTGGTAACCAGCTTCAAGTATTTTAAGTGATATATATGTGTCATCTATATATCTGGAGTCGTACTTAACTCCAATATTTCTAAATGCCAAGATATAACCACTCATAGGAAAATACGCGTTATCTTTAGTGTAGAAACCATCTTTTTCGTTTGAAAAAGTTTGTATTCGTTTTGCATCTGCCGCATCTGTAAGTAAATGAGAAATGTAACCCCAAAAATTAGATCTATCATTCAACGAAATTGGTCGTCCTGAAACTCCTCCAATTTTTTCATCTTTGAACGGATAAATTAGCTCCATAAGTGCATTATCTCCAAAATATACATCCCCGTCAGTCATGACTAAAATATCTCCAGTTGCTTTTTCTAAAGCTAGATTTAGTGCAAATGATTTTCCTTTTTTTGGATCTTTGATTTGTATATATCGTTCACCAAGTGAAAGCATTTTTGCTTTTTTCATGCCAGCTAATAAGGTTTCTTCATCTGGTGTAACCTGTATTATTTGGTAATCTTCTTTATAACCATCAATTACTGCTTCGATAGCTTTACCGATACTTTCTTTCTCATTACTTGAGGCGATAATTATTGTTACCATTTGCAAGTTAATATATCCAAATTATCTTGATTATACATATTCACGATTATATACCACAAACTTATAAAGGATTTTTGTTTTTAGAGATTTTTATCGAAGTAATCATTGATAGATCCAAGTGCAATTTGTACCTTATTGTATACTCCTGAGTGTCCGCAACCTTTAATTACTACATCATATTTCCGATCAAGATCGGGTTTTACGAAAGGATCTTTTGGATCCATTACGGTAAAGATATTTGCATCGGAGGGGTAGGAAACATGTTCATCAAGAAGCTTAAGTCCTTTTTTTAGGAGATTTTTATCAGTACTCTTCATCCCTTTAACATCTTCTATAGTAAAATTCGCACCAAGCATATGTATCATCTTCATAAATAATCGTTTATCCCAGAGTTTGTATGGTATCACCGCACTCATTTTTATCATTATTTTAGGAGATATTCGTACTCGTCCAAAAGAAGGGGAAGCCCAAATACATAAAGGAACACTATTTGGGTCATTGAAAAGTGAGTGAACTTTCAATGATACATTTCCACCAAAGGAGTATCCTAGAATACCGAACCGTTTTATATCAGTTGATTCTATGAAACCTAGAACGAATCTAGCATAATCTGTGACTGAGTTTAACTCTCCTAGAGGGATATGATTATGGCCTGGAAGATCAAGATAGATACAGCGAAAATCCTTTTGTAAAGCTTTAGTATGCTCATACATTGTTTCCTTATTACCTGCCATTCCATGCAATATGAACAATACCTTGTCGCCAACTTTTGTATCTATGTATTGATATTTATTTTCCATTGAATTCATAATAGTAATCTAGCATACGATATATAGCAAAAATAAACCCCTCTTGCGAGGGGCTCATTAATATACTCATAAGAACTATTCTTCTGATGGCTCTTCTGATACTTCCTCTCCCTCTCCTTGCTCACCTTCAGTGACTCCTTCTTTACCCTCTTTACCCTCACCAGCGACAGGAGTTTCTTCAACAACTTCAAGTTTCTGTAATTCAGATATTAATGCTAAAGCATTATCGTACTGATCTCTATTAGGCAATGTCATTCCTTTTGGAAGTGTAATATCTCTAAGTGTTAAAGAATCACCGATATTTTCAAGAACAGAGATATCAACTTCAATTTGATCTACAATATCAGCTAATTTACATCTAACTTCGAGAGATTTAGTAGGTTGTACCAATACACCTAAGTTATTCTTTACTGCGTTAGATACCCCAACAAGAACAACTGGAATTTCAAATGTACTTTCTTTTTCTGGATCTATTTCAAAGATAGCTACATGTCTTACATTACCTTTTAATGGATCAATATCGACTTCTTTGATAACACCTTTCATTTTCTTTCCTTCATAGTCGATATCTAAGATTGTTGAAGTAGTAGCTGTCAAAAGAAGATGTTCGATCTGACCTTTCTCTATTTGAACGGTGTTTGACTCAAGTTTGCTGTTATATATAACAGCTGGGATCAATCCATCGTTTAATAAACGCTTCGCTTTATTTTTAAGTAAAGACCTTTTTTGTACTTTTATTTCATTCATAATTCTTATACTAAGTTGATGACTGCGTGATTTTATCAGATTAAAATAAGCTTTTCAATAAAGAAAGCATTATATCTTGACACGCATTTTCTTATACCCTATTATCACTAGCAGATAAGTTGAGTAAGTGCTAACTTGAATCTTACTGAAAGACAAAAAAGAATACTTTTAGCTATTATTGAGGAGTATATGAGCTCTCCTCAAGAAGTTGGTTCTGCTCAGCTTGTTAAGAAATATAACATGAAAGTAAGTTCTGCCACAGTAAGAAACGACATGGTCAAACTTATGGATATGGGATATTTAGACAAGAGTCATGTTTCTTCTGGTCGACATCCTACAGATCTGGCTTTTCGAATGTATATAAATGAGAGGGTTCCAAGTCAACTTGTAGATTCTCTTACATTAGTAAATATAAGACAGGGGATATTTGGGGTTAGATTCTATCCTGAACAGATGATAAAGCGAATTCTAGAACTGCTTGTTCAGTATACTAAATCTGCAAGTTTCATAGTCCTCGATGATATGACTAGATATTACGGAGTTTCATCATTGATGAATTATGAAGAGCTAAAAGATATTGATTCATTAAGGAGGATCTTGGATTTACTTGAGGATACAAATATATTGAAAAAAGTCTTTTCAAAATATGATGGTGATGAAGTTACAGCACTGATAGGTGATGAGCTCGGGATCGAAGATCTGAGTGATTATGCTCTAGCCTTTACTAAGATGAATTTTTGGGATGATAGGATAGGACATTTAGGGATTATTGGATCAAGAAGGATGGATTACAGAACAGTTATTCCAGTGTTAGATAGTGTTAGGAATTCTGTGCATGAATCTCTAAAGGGTTGGCAGTAAATTAACTATCAAATAGTAAATAGATGAAAGCTAATGTTAATAATAAAGTAAAAATGAATTATCAAGCAAAAACAGATAGTCAAACAAACGGTATGAATGATACTAGCAGTAAGACAAATGTTGGTAAACAGAATGCTGGAAAACAAACAATAGATAATACTGCTTTATTTAGACAGATACAGGAACTTGAAGAAAAAGTCAGACAGCTAGCTCTTACAATAGATACCGTAGAAGATGAAAAGTTGGTAGTCGAGGAGAAATTGAAGAAAGCATTAGCTGATTATCGCAACCTTGAAATGAATAATGAGAGAAGAAATGCGATAAGACTTTCACAGTTAAAGGTGAAATTGGCTGAGTCGATAATGAATATAATTGATGATCTGCAATATGGAGTACAGGCTAAAGACCATCTTGAATTAACTCAAGAGGTTGAACTTTGGGTAAATGGCTTATTGGCATCAGCATCGAAAATGCAAAATGTTCTAGCAGAACTCGATATAAAGCTAATGGATGTAAAAGTGGGTGATGTTTTTGATTCTACATATCACGAGGCTATATCGATCACATCTGAAGGAGAGGGAGAAAAGGGAACGATCGTACAGGTAGTACAACCGGGATATGTTATGGAAGATCAGGTTGTTCGACCTGCAAAGGTTGTTATTTTTAAATAAAAGATCTTGTGCTGATCTTAATAGCACACAAAGATTAAAAATAAATTAATTAATTATTAAAATGGCAAAAATTATTGGAATAGATCTCGGAACTACAAACTCAGTTATGGCATATATGACTGGTGGCAAGCCAGAAGTGATTCCTAATGCGGAGGGTGGAAGATTAACACCAAGTGTCGTAGCAATTGATGAGAAGGGACAGGAATTTGTTGGTATTCCAGCGAAAAATCAAGCTGTATCAAATGCAGAAGGCACAATTTATTCAGTAAAAAGATTAATTGGTAGAAAATGGTCAGATCCAGAAGTTAAACAGGATCGTGAGCTTTTACCTTTTGAAATGAGAGAAGCAGATAATGGCGGAATTGAGGTAAAAATGGGTGATGATTGGTATACACCTCAACAGATCTCCGCGAAAGTTTTGGCAAAAATGAAAAAAGATGCCGAGGATTTTTTAGGCGAGGAAGTTACAGAGGCCGTTATCACTGTACCAGCATATTTTGATGATGCTCAAAGAAAAGCGACAAAAGATGCAGGAAAAATTGCAGGTTTAAATGTAAAGAGAGTTGTTAATGAACCAACTGCAGCCTCATTAGCTTATGGAATGGATAAGAAAAACGATGAGGTTATAGCGGTTTATGATTTAGGTGGTGGTACATTTGATATCTCCATTCTTGAAATTGGAGATGGCGTATTTGAAGTTCTTTCAACTAATGGAGATACACACCTAGGTGGAGATAACTTTGATCAAAGAATAATTGATCATTTAGCCGATGATTTTAAGAATGAGCAAGGAATTGACCTAAGGGAAGATAAAACTGCACTTCAGAGATTAAAAGAAGCTGCTGAGAAGGCAAAGATCGAACTGTCATCAGCTGAAAGTACAGAAATTAACATACCTTATATAACAGCAGATTCAAAAGGTCCTAAACATCTTAAAGTTACAATGACCAGAGCTGAGCTTGAGAAGTTAGTTGCAGACTTGATTGATGACAGTATTGAACCTTGTAAGAAAGCATTGAAAGATGCAAAGAAAGATAAAGAAGATATCAATGAGATACTTCTGGTTGGTGGTATGACAAGAATGCCAGCTGTTCAGAAGAAAGTTAAAGAATTCTTCGGTAAGGATCCAAATAAGACAGTAAATCCAGATGAAGTTGTTGGCGTAGGTGCTGCAATTCAGGGTGGTGTTATTGCTGGAGATGTTCATGACATTACATTGCTTGATGTTACACCTTTATCACTTGGACTTGAAACACTTGGTGGTGTGATGACAAAAATTATTGAAAGAAACACTACGATCCCAGTAGAGAAGAAGCAGATCTTTTCAACTGCTGCAGACAATCAGACAACTGTAGAGGTTCATATCTTGCAAGGAGAAAGAGAGATGGCTTCAGATAACAAGACTTTAGGTAAATTCATACTTGACGGTATACCTCCTGCACCTCGTGGAATTCCACAGATCGAGGTTACCTTTAGTATCGATGCAAACGGAATATTGAATGTATCAGCAGTGGATAAAGCAACTGGAAAAGAGCAGAAGATCACAATTACTGCTTCAACAGGACTTTCTGATGATGAAATTCAAAAGATGGTAGATGAAGCTGCTAAACATGCAAAAGAGGATAAAGAGAAGAAAGAGAGAGCAGAGGTTAGAAATGATGCTGAATCAATGATCTTTAGTACTGAGAAACTTTTGAAAGATCTCGGAGAAAAGATCGATAAGGATGATAAGAAAAAAGCTGAAGAAGCGATCAAAGAGGTAAAAGAGGAGATTGAGAAAGAGGATTTCGATATGGAGAGTCTTAAGAAAAAGAATGAAAAATTGACAGAGGTTGTTCAGAAGTTAAGCGAGAAACTTTATGCTGAAGCAGCAAAAGAGGCTAAGAAAGAGGAAGAGAAGAAGAAAGATGGTGACAAAGACAAGAAGGATCATGATGATGACGATGATGATGATGATGATCACGAAAATAAAAAAAAGAAGAAAGACGACGATGACGATGATGAAGATGTAAAAGAAGCAGAAGTTGTTGAGTGATCTGATCATTTACTAGCATCAAAGAGGAGTAGGCCTGACAATAAAATGTCGGGCCTTTTCTTAAATATTGCATCCGATGCATATCTTAAAGTTGAACCAGAAGTTGTTACATCATCGATTATTATGACTTGAGAGCCAGTAGGGATTTCTTCTGATCTTCTCTCATCTAGCTTATACAATCCCTGACTATTTTTGTCTCTAAATTTGTGGTCTAGAGTCGCTTGTCTTTTATTATTTCTAGATTTTGTCAGTAGATCAGGGATGTAGATCCAATTTTTGTTGAGAGTTAAGAGTATTTTACAGATCTGTTTTGTCGGCTCGAATCCTCTTTCTTTTGTCCTGAAAATATGTTGTGGGATGTTTGTTATAAATATGTTTTTACGATAAGTTAAATGAGAGAGATCCATTTCGAGAGCTCTTTCTTCAATTAATTGCTGTAGTAGGTCATATAGATCTGTGACTCCATTATATTTATATTCTGACAATAGTTTTGATGCCAATTCGTTGTATTTCCAAAAAGTTGTTACATTTGAAAGATGATCTTCGTATTTATTTATGTTCTTGCAATCTAGATGTGTTGTATAATTGTTGCTTATTTTATGGCAAATATGGCATTCTGGTATAGTAGGGATCAGCAGATCTTTGCAATATTTACATAAATATGTGCTATAAATACCGCAGTTGATACATTTAGGTGGAAATAGAAATTTTAGGATATCCATATCTATATAGATACCCCAAAATGTTTAACTTCCACTTTAGAAATTATTAATTAGATTAGATTATGATTTGATCTAATGGGACTGATAAGGAAGATCCTAAAAATGAAAGATTCTGTCATGTCTATTATGGCACTTCTCTTCATTACTAAGATCCTTGGATTTATAAAATTTAGGATAATTGCTGGAACTTTCGGCGCATCAAGGGAGCTGGATATATTTTGGGCAGCTTTTTTAATACCAGATACACTATTTAACATTCTGATAGCTGGTAGCATCAACGCTGCAGTTATACCTGTATTTAGCGATATTCTGACCAAAAAAGGTGGAAAACTGTTGGTCAAGTTGATGCAGGCTACGATCTTAGGCGTTTCATTAGTTTCAATTTTGCTCTCCTTAATTATTTTCATATTTGCTAAGGATATAAGTCAATTTGTTATAACAAACGGCCTTATTGGAGAGTCACTTGGTGTCTCATCCTCGTTAAGTGTGAGTGATCTTGATCTTTTAACCGTATTGATGAGGATCACGCTTTTATCACCGATCCTTTTAGGTATAAGCTCAATAATCACAGCTTATCTTCAGGTTCATAAACGCTTCTTTGTAACTACTCTCGCTCCTCTTATTTATAATCTCGGAATGATATTAGGAACTTTGTTGTTAAGTAAATATGTTGGGTTAGGGGTGAAAGGTCTTGCATGGTCGGCTGTTATTGGTTCCGTTCTACATCTTCTTATACAGGTCCCACTCGTAGCTAAATTCGTATCAATAAATAGGGAAAACAATGGAGAAAAAATGCCTGATGTTCCAAAAGGTTTCTATTTAAAAGAAGTTCTTCGTATTGTTAAGCTCTCGATCCCTCGTATAGCAGCCTTTATTAGTGAACAGTTCAATGTTGTGATCAATACGATCATAAGTTTTAGTTTAACTGCTGGTGCATTGAGTGCTTATAAATTCGCTTTAAGTTTATATCAGTTCCCAGTTCACATTGTCGCAGGGGCTTTTGCACAAATTTCACTTCCAGATCTATCCGAAGCTTATTCAAAAGGTGATATTAAAAGTTTTAGAAGTATTTATAACAAAGCTTTGAGAAAGGTTTTATTTGTTATTTTCCCATCTGTCGCAATAATAATTGTATTAAGACTCCCAATAGTTAGACTTGCCTTTGGTACAGGAGAATTCGATTGGTGGGATACAGTTGTGACTTCTTGGGCTTTAGCTTTGCTTGGATTTGCGATAATCGGTCAATCAGTCGTGTCACTTACACTCAGGGCTTTGTATTCTGTTCATGAAACTAGACTCCCTTTGGTTGCTACATTCATAACAATTATTGTTAATGTTATCGCTAGCTACTACTTTACAAATTTCTTTAGTCATTATTTAGACTGGAGGCCGATCGTATCACAGGTTCTATCTCAATTGAGTGCAGGTATTAGTTCTGATGGCACGAATTTAGGTATTACAGTAACAAGTCTTTGGGGTGATCTTGGAAAATGGTTCACTACAAGGAATGTTTACGACGCATCAATTGGTGGTCTATCTCTAGGTTTGAGTATAGCTTTTACTGTTGAAATGATACTGAACATGATATTTCTTAATATGAAAGTAAAGATATTTGATAAGGAAACAATGATCAGGCCTATATTCAAAATGTTCTTAAGCACGATCATTATGTTTGCAGTTATGTATATCAGTTTCAAATTCATTGATTTCACACTTGATACAACAAGAACGATATATGTACTTACAGTATTTATTTCGACCAGTGGCATAGGTCTTGTTGTTTATACATTGATGAGTTATCTATTTAATGTTCCTGAGGTGAATATAATTGATCAGGCTGTAGACAAAATTAAGGGATTTATTAGAGCAGGTAAGAAATAAATTAGAGCAATTAGAAAATAAATTTGTGCTAACTGCATTTAGACTGGCAGTATAGTAGAATTGATCATGGTTGAAAAAATGTTCCGCACAAATTCTCACATATTTTTTAAGAAACTGTATATTATATTTTTTTCAGCGGTCATTTTTATCTCTTGGTTTAGTGGGGATGTTTCTGCTAATGGAAATCTCGAAGTTAGATCATTGAATATTGATGAAGATCTAGTTGAATTGCTTATTTCAGTCGATCCTGAACAAAGTGAAATAAATGAAGGGGTAATTGAAATTGAATTTACTAAAGGATTACAGTTTGAAGGCTTCGTAGCAAGTGAAGGTGTAGATATCGAAGTCGCTGAATTAGAAGATAAGATATCTTTAAAATATCAAATGGCCTCAAAAGATCTCAATAATATCGGTATTGTTACATTTAAAAGGGTAGATGCATTAGAGCAGTTTATTCTTGTATCTGATGTAAGTGATGAAAGTTTATTAATAAGTACATACTACAAAGTGCCTGCCATAGAGGGTACAGTAGATGTTTTGAGTGGAATTGATATTAAAGAGTTCTTGGCTTGGATCGCTATAACTATCGCATTAGCTATAGCAATATTGGTGTATATGATCGTTACATCATATCAGGAAAATACTAAAGCTCAGCAGTATGTTTTGTTTGGGATGGTAGGAGTTATCATAAGTGCTGTTGCTATAGCTTTATTACCTTTTGTGTTAAGATCCCCATTAAATAATGAAAATGTACTAGGTTTACAGATTATTGATCATGAGGAGGTTAAAGTCGAGGAAGTAGAAGAGTTGTTCTATCAAGATGGCGTGTGCGAATTGAATGATTATAGTATTTTTCTTGATGATTATTTGTTATTTAAGCGTAGTGATAGCTCTGAAGGTCGGTCAGATCTAAGTGGAAATGGAACTATTGATAATTATGATCTAAAACTATTTATGGATTGCATGAAATATGGACGATAGTAAAGATTCTCGTTTCGAAAATGATGATAGTTGGGTGGGGAGTGAAGAGTTAACTTTCAGCCCTGGCGAGATCAATGATTTTGAGCCTGATCAAATTGAGGATGAGTTACAATCTGTAGGGCAGATCGAACAACCGCAACAAATTCAGCTAGGGCCTCAGTCTCAATCTCAGCTTCAGCAACAGTTTCAGCCAGAGCCACAAACTGAACCACAAATTCCGCCTCAACAGTCGCAACAATCTCAATCCCAAGTCGAAACTGGACCACAGATTTTGCATCAATCACAGGCTT
>CAZINM010000035.1:276-630 GCA_964540605.1 uncultured Candidatus Saccharibacteria bacterium | reverse complement strand
AGAAGAAAATGGGAGCTTGTTCGATCATTGGTTGTGGTTGTTTATCATTGATAGTTTTAATTATATTGTTAGCGGTTTTAGCTATTGCGATCATCTTAAGTGAGAATAGATCTTGGGAAGAAAGTTTTGTAGAGGATAAGGTCAGGATGATCTCGGTAAGTGAGGAGAGTTATTCCGATGATATCTATACTCAGGTGGTTGCTCGTGCAGGTGAATTTTCGGAAGATAGTGCAGATGTGAGTTTTATCGAGCTGACCACTGTTGAAGTTGCGACGGTTCTTTTTAATGTTATTGAGAATACTTTGCCAGAGGGGAGTAAATTAAATGAAGTTGTTATTGATCCCGGTGATGGTG
>CAZINM010000035.1:0-163 GCA_964540605.1 uncultured Candidatus Saccharibacteria bacterium | reverse complement strand
AATATAGCTATTGAAAATGCAAGATTTGGTGTGATAAAGCTTAAGAGAGATGGATTATTCAACATTTTAGGAAAGATCAATGATGGCTACCTAAATGGTGTTAACTTCCTTAGTGAGAGTGATGTTACTGGTCGTGAGTTGATAAACATTGAGCTTGAAAGGG
>CAZINM010000034.1:0-11714 GCA_964540605.1 uncultured Candidatus Saccharibacteria bacterium | reverse complement strand
GAATCTACATCGACAGCAGGTTCAGCCTCGGTTGCTTCGTATTTAGCAATGTTCTCAAGGAGTGGAGCGAATGCGAACTCAAGTCACACTGCGTATGGAGTGTGGTCATCAGTAACAAACACAGGTACAGGTTCAACAAATTATGGTATATACGCGACAGCAAGTGGAGGAGATACAAATTGGGCAGCGTGGTTGAACGGTAACACACAGATCTCAGGACATATAATTCCAAGTGCAGATGATACATATGATATAGGTACATCAACAGCAAGGATAAGAGATATCTATCTCGGACCAGGTACTTTATACATTGGAACAGATCAGGATACAGGAAGTATTAGCTACGATACAGGAACAGACACCTTGTCTTTAACAGCGACAAATGTAGGGGGGACTGCGTTTGCAAGTTGGGATAAGAATGCAAGTGATGATCTAACTACGAGTACAACATTTGGAGGAGATGTTAGTGGTACTTATGGAGCAATAGCAGTAGCGAATGATAGCCATAGCCATAATGAGATAACGACAAAAGGTACTTATGTGTGGACAGCAACATCAGATCCTAGAAGTTTTCCTCTGGGTGTAAGTACATCTTTTGTAAGCGCAACAGAGGGTTTTATTAATTATGGTACAGTATTGAATGTAAGAGGTTATAGTGGAGATCAAGATGGTTCAGTAATGCAGATATATTCCCCATATAACACGGCTATGGGAGGAGATAATTTACGATATCGAACAGGTTTATACAATAATGCAGGTTGGACATCTTGGAAATATTTACTTGATTCAGGAAGTGCAGCAGGAAATGATTTAGATATTAGTACTGGGACATTGAACATTGAAAGCCAGTTAGACTATGTGACAACAATTTCAAATACTGCAACTACTGGTACGGGTCTAAGTATTTTGAGTGATTCAGTGACAACAGGAAATGGATTACTATTATCTGTTGATGCATTAACTTCAGGTAGGGGATTATCAATAACTTCGACATCTACAGCAGGGGCAAGTATAAATCAAAGCATATTGTTAAATGTTGCGAGGAGTGGAGCAAATTCTGCTACAGCACATACAGCATTTGGAATATATTCTCAAGTTTCAAATACCAATGCTACATCAGGCACAAATATCGCAGGTTACTTTAATGCTTATGGAGCTACAACAGCAAATTATGCTATACAGGCAGCAGGAGGAGATGTAATGATAGGTACTGGTGGTACTTCAACAAACGACCTTTATATCGCCGACAGAATAGTAGATTGGGATTCCAGTACTTATTATCTTGATCCAAGTTCAACTTCAAACATAGTTACTCTTATTGCGGCTTATGTTACTGCATCGACAACTCTAACTGCATCAACAATTCAAACGACGGGTGAAGGATCTTCGTTATATTTTACTACTAACTCTGGTTTTGTTGATTGGAATGTTATAGGAGGGTATTACGATGTAGATTTCGGTACTTCTAGCTCTGGCTATTTTAAGGTTCATACAAATGTTAACGCTGCAATACCATTGATGAAAATTGTCCAGTCAAGTACAGGTACTGCTGCAGATACAAGAATATACCTAGGAAATTCTGGTAGAGATGATGTCTTATCTATTGGTGTGAGAGGTGCTAATTATACAGGTGAAGCTAACCATGCATTTATATGGGTAAACACAGCATCACCTTTAAGATTTGCAACAAGCTCAACTGAAAGAATCCGTATACAATCTGACGGTACTGTTTCAATTAATACAACAACCGACTCAACCTATAACCTTGATGTAAATGGTAGTTTTAGAACATCAAGCACTACTGATTTATACATTTCTAATGGTACTGGATTCTTAGGTTTATGTAAGAGTGCTTCCGGAGCCGGAATTAGAAATGTTCAAGGTTGCAACTCAAACGACTATGCAGAATTCATTCCTGTTAAGAGTGGAGATGTTGGAGATATTGTATCTGCAAATTCAAGGACTTTAGATTATTCTGATGATGGAAAGATTGGAGATTTTCAAGGAGAAAAGACAATAGTTGAGTACGATGACAAGATGATGGGAGTTATATCTCAATATGGTTTTTCACTTGAACCTAGCACCCAATTTGATAAGAGAATTGGTCTTACAGGTCGTCTTCCAGTAAAAGTTCAAATAAGACCTGGTGAGCAGATTTCAAGAGGTACCCCAATTACTGGCTCAACCCTGGCAGGTATTGGTCAGATTGCTAGTAAACCAGGTAAGATAGTTGGAACATCATTAGAAGCTAGAAGTTATTCGACTTCCGGTTGTGTTTCGATAGGTACACTTTCTGAAGCGAATTGGCCTGAAGATCCTGCTCAAAATAAAAATACATGTTTTGTTCTACCTGATGGTACAGTTTTAAGAAGAATCATGATGTGGGCAGAATTAGGCTGGCATGATCCAGATCCAATCTCTGATAACCCAATATTTATTAGTATGATGCAGGATTACCAAAGCGGTTTACTTGGCGGTACTGGAGGTGGTCAATTAGTTACTGAATCTGGTGAATTTGAAACTTTAACCTCGAATCAAGCGATATTTAATTCATTAAATGTTAACTCATTGTTTAATGTGGATGATCTTGGAAATGTATCGATTGCAGGCGACATTCTTCTCGGAGGAATTAAGATCTTCAAAGAAGCTGATTACTTATCGATAGATGGCAATTTGAAACTTAAAGAGCTAGTTGCGGATATGGTTGTAACAAAAGGAGTTCAGATCTCGGAATCTGATCCAGGTGCAGATAGTGCTGGAATAGCCAATATTAGTGCTGGTAATAGTTTTGTCACAATAGAAAGCACATTTGTTGAAACAGGCGACCTTGTATTTGTTACATTAATTAGAGAAGATGGTGATGACCCACATATATTGAGTGTTGGTAATGTGGTAGATGGTAGCTTCCGTGTAGATATCGATTCTGTAAGTACTAAAGATGTGAAATTCAACTGGTGGGTAGTTAAGAAATAGAATTCCCCGAGAACTTTAGGAGCTTATTAAAAATAGATCTTCAAAATAGGTTTTTACCTTCCTCTAAATGGGTTTTTGACTCTCAAAGCTGCTTCTTCTGGTCGCAAGGCACTTAATGGAGTATTCAATACTTGCTCTTTAGACTTGAGCTTTTTCTTAAAAGCGTATAACTCTTCAAGATCCCTTTTAAGCTTCTCTTCAGAAAATTGCTCAGGATTTACCGCCTGAGGAATTATCATGGAATGTTGTGGAGTATGACTTTTAAATATTGATCCAAAGAATGCCATTTTTTTAATCTCCTTATTTTGTTTGATTGCTTAAAGAATCAGATGAACCATTGCTATCACCTAGATCTTCACTATTACCTAAACCATCATTATCACCTAAACCAACAACATCATCCTCAGTATCCCCAATTATTCCTTGAGGTGTCAAATGAGTTCTTCCTTCATTGAGTTGCTTTCTAGCACTAACTACCTGATCGGTTAATGATGTATATAATTTCTCTCTTTCATCACTTGAAAGAGAAGTTACAACATCAGCTCCGCTACTATTATCAATTTGTGCATTTATTTTTAATTTCTCCTCTATCATTCTTTCTACCTGATCCTTTCTAGATTCTATGGCTTTCTTTATTCCGAATTTACCATGCTCTACAGAATCTTTGATCGGACTTTGCATTGCTGGCGGTTCGTAAAGCATTGCAAGTTCATCTATTGATCTGTTATCAGGTTGATGTTGTTGTTTCTTCAATCTCTCAAGATCTTTTGGATCAGATGTGATCAACTCATGTTCCGATTGACTTGAAACAACTTGTATTGCTACATGATTTTGACCAGCAAAGAATAAACCTTGCCCTTTATCAGCATTCAGGAGGAAGAATTTCTCTCCCTCTGAAAGATTAAATACTTTTTGAAGTCTCTCAACTGCTGTCGGGCTTTGTTTCATTAAAAACTGTATGGCGGAGTTGGTAATGATCGCCCTACCCATTGTATTTTGTAAAAAGTCATCAACATCCTGAGTTATAGTTGTCAATCCGAGATAATATTTTCTAGCTCTTTTAGCTATCCCATACATAAATTTCGCAGAATCTTCACTCTGCATCATATACCATGCCTCATCAACAATAAGTAATCTTCTCTTTTGATCTTTTCTTATTTTCGTCCATATATAATCGAGCATTAGATACATAACCATTGGTCTTAGTTCGTCTGGCATATCTCTAATGCTGAAAACTGTGAATGGATTATTTAGCTCGATAGTACTTTTCTCATTGAATATACCAGCTGCACTTCCAATGATGAATCTTTCTAATCTGCTAGACATTCCTCTTGCTTCCTCATCTGCCATTCCTTTAAGTACTTTATAAAGGTCTTCCAATAAAGGATAGTTAGCATTTCTTTGTGTCGTTGGGTCTAGAGTAATACCTTTTTCTCTATATGTAAGTATCAAAGCTCGATCTAAGATCGCCATCTCGACACTATTCAATTCTCCAAACATCAGCCTGAAAAAACCTTGCAGAGAAAGCATCTTCATTCTTAACTCGTCATCATTTACATCACCAAGACCAGAAAGCTCAAAAGGATTCATCTTATCTCCTTTATCTTGTGAAAAGGAGATATAAGCACCATCAACAGCTTTACATAAAGGTTCATACTCTTTTTCAGGATCGATTATTATGATCTCAGCACCAAGCATCATGCTTCTAACAGCCTCAAGTTTAACAAAGTAGCTTTTACCAGCACCAGATTTTGCAAATACGACACTATTTGCATTCTCCATGTCAAAACGATCGAATATGACCAAACTTTTATTATGCTGATTTATCCCATACATGATCCCATGATCCATAGTCAGCTCACTTGTTACAAAAGGAAATGTTGTAGCAAGCGATGTGGTATCCATATTTCTTGTGATGAAAAGCTTGTCCTCTCCAACTGGTTGTGTGCTGACAATACCCTGTTCTTGTTGAAGAAGAGCTGATTTTGCTGTCAGATTGATCGATGCAAGTGTAGATTTTACATTATTCGAAATTTTCTCAAGCATATCCTTATCTTTACTTTGTATTGTTATATACATCGCAAAGTGGAAGAATTTCTCTACACCTTCTGCTATTGAATCTTGGAGTTGCTGTGCATCGGTTAGAGCAACTTTCAAAGAAGGATCAACAACTTTTCTACCTTCCATTTGGCCCAACAAGGTTGCCTCCATTTCACCGATCTTCCTTTTTAGTTTTTGTAGAATAATTTTCGAATCAACAGGATAATAAAAGGTACTAATTCTTAGTGAATGCTCAAAATTGATTATTGGTGAAAGCCAGTTTGGTCCGACAAATCTAGGATATCCACTTACAAAAAAAGTCTTGAAGTACCACTCTCCGACTTGAACATGATTAAAATCTATCTCCATATCTATTGGAGCTATTAGATCCTGAATTGACAGACCTTCAATTTTCGTTGGTACTGCCTTAGGACCTTTTTGTTCCTCCTCACTCTTTTTTCCAGTAAGTTTTCGAATATCAAATAGATTCCTTAGGCCATCAAGGGGGCCTTTCTTTTTTTTGATCTCTGTTGGTTCAATACGATCTTTTTCTTTTAATGCCTCTTTATGAGCCCTTTGCGAAAGAACTTCATCACGAACTTTATCTAGTTTACCCATAGGGTCAAGCTTTTCCATTCTTTCTTGGATCTGCTTTTGGAATCCACTTTGGATATCACGAGAATATGAATTTTTATTTATTTGATTTGGATCCATTAATCTCCCTCCGGATTATATGTTCTATAAAATAGCTCGATCAGCTCATCATTTGTAAGTTGGTGCCCAATTAATCCCATTCTACCAAGCTGTTTTAGTATATGGTCTCTCTTCGGATAAAGGAAGATCCTGCCTTGCTCAATTATCTTGATCTTTTGCTCTTGAGTATAAATTTGCTGAACCTCTTTCTTTTTATTTATTTTCGCTCCAACGACAGCTGTTCCTCCAGGGTTATATGGGATCACGATGTAAAATTTCTTATCAAGGACATCATTTGTGATTATTAAGTTCTGGATAAAGTTTGTATAAATTTCAAGTTGCCTCTTTAATCCTGGAGACATGCTTCGGTTGGTTTCCTTTTTTAAATAACTAATATAGTTTGTGATATCTATTCTTTGTGTAACTATAAGGATCTGAACATGAAAATTTAGAGAGTTAAGTAAACCGGCAAAAGCATAAATTTTGTTGTCTTGCTCCTGCTCAGATAGTAGATCGAAGTTAACTGCATTTGTTGTTAGAACCATAGCGACAGTTGAATCTCGAGTTAGGATGAGATCATCCATAATATCCTGAATTTCTAGGTGATCTTGAGTTGGTATATTAATTTTTGCTCTTGTTTCTGACTTCATTTTTAATTTGTTGACTTAATGTTCGCAACTGCGAGAGGTTCGTTATCAAGTATATAGTTTACAACAGGAAATGTATGAGAATCCTCTTTGATCTCTACAGTATATTTGCCATTCTTCAATTGATGTGAAGGTGTAACAAGACCTTGAGGATCTGAAATATATACCTGTACTACAGAATTATTCTCATCTTTGATCATTATCAGGGCTTGAGGAATAGGATTACCTTCTTTGTCCGTAATGTACAAGGAAATGTTGCCTTGTTTCGGTGTATAACCTTCTACTTCAGTTTTATAACTATCTATTGTGTCTTTACTTATTGTGATGAGGTTGATGGAGCTAACCGATGAAGAACTAGTTTTAGTGATTTGCTCATGATCAATGTTATCTGCTTTGTTGGTATTTCCAAGTATAAGTGGCTCATTAGGCTTAACTTCTTGGCGGGGGGGATCAGTATTTTCAATGACAGCTTTTTTATCAGTTATTTGAAATTTTTCTTGATCATTTTGATCTACTTGAATTTGTGCTTGATCTAAGAGTATTTCAGGAAGAGGAGTTATATTATCCACATTTGTATCTGAATTTGGCCCTTGGGATGATAAGTCAGCTGATCCTGATAGTTGATCAACTTGCAATGATTGAGGTGCTATGCGAGCTGATTCTGGTAGCTGATCAACTTGCAATGATTGAGGTGCTGTGCCAGCTGACTCTGTTAGCTGACCATCTTGTAGCGATTGGGATGAAATATCCCCTTGAATTGGTCTATGATCTTGAGCGACTTGATCATTCTGTGATATTTGTATCGTTTGAGATGCTTGAGGAATTTGACCTGTTTCTTCAATGGCGATCTGCTCAAGCTCTTTAAGTCTTTCTGCTTCCTCCTGATCTAGTTCATTTAGAACGCTCTCTTCAACGAATTGATTTTTAGGTACACTTTTAGAAGTTCCGCCAATAACCATATCATTCTTTGTGTCTGTTGCATTAGCTCGATCCATTGTTGCAGCTGTTAACGAGATTCCTTTCTGATCTGCGATCCATTGAACTTTTTCATCGAACTGCTCGTTTCTCCAAACTCTTTGTGTCGGTCTTGTTATTGCTTTGAAATAGTTTCCTAAAAAAATATCAGCATTTTGATCATTTATTGGTACTAAACCAAGAAATAATCCACAACCAGTAGAAAATAAGAATATCGGTATAGCAATAAGGGCAGGGATTGTACCATTACTGTAAAGTAGTAGGAAAATTCCTCCAAACCCCAAACCAACAGCCATGTAAACAAACTCTCTCACAGTGAACTTTGTGAAAAGTTTGAACTCGATATCTAATATGTTCTGCGGTATAGGATGTGCCTTCATTAATATATAATGACCCAAATAGTGATAAAATGCACTAATCTACTTGATAAGTTTATCAAATATTGTCTTTGAGATTAAGGAGTTTATACAAAACCATCGACCAATTCAATGCCTTTCGAAGATCAATGGGTTCTGAGCTTGATAAAGAGCATGCTGAGAAGATCTGGGGGAGAGAATTAATTAACTCCTATGAAAAAGATAGAAACAAAAAACTCCCTTTTTTTAGAAGAAATGAGCTTAGAGATGAAAAGATAAGAATTGCAAAAGATCTATGTGATGATCTATTTATTAGACCATTTGTAAAGCTAATTGGAATCTCTGGCTCTGTTGCAGCAGGTATTATGAAAGAAAATGATGATATAGACCTTTTTATAGTTGTCGCAGATCATTTTTCATGGATATATAGGTTTTTTGCAAAATTGCGATTAGGCAGTAGAGTTATCTGGTTTGGGAATAAAAACAAACGGAATAATATCTGCTTGAATTTCATATCGGAGGAAAGAGGGCTTTTACTTGATGGTCAAGACATCTTCAATATGCATGAGATATATTACTTGGTCCCAATTTATGGAATGGATTATTACGATAAGATCTTAGCCAGTAACAAATGGTTAAGTGATAAGTTCTATGCAAAAATACCACCACTTACAAATAAAAATATAAAAGAAAAGGTTGTTTCAATGGTTTTTCTTATTCCTAATTTTTTTGCATTTGTGGCACAAGTACTTTATATGTTATTACTAAGACATAAACCTGAAATAAAAAGATTAGTAAGATCTTACAGAAAAGGTAGGATCGAGTTCTATAAAAGTGATTTTAGACCTAAGAAGTTAGAAAAATTTTATATTAACAGCAATAAAGATGGAGATTCAGCTGAATGAGGATCAACGCAAGGCAGTTAAACATCGTGGAGGTCCGTTACTCATAATTGCAGGAGCAGGAACTGGTAAAACCGCTGTTATTACACAAAGAATAATCGATCTGATCAATTCTGGTGATGCAAAGCCATCAGAAATTTTAGCCTTAACATTCACTGAAAAAGCATCTTCAGAGATGATTGAAAGAGTAGATATGGCAATGCCAATAGGTTATGAGGAGGTCATGATATCTACATTCCACTCTTTCTGTGATTCAATATTAAGACAAGATTGTGTGTATCTAGGTATAGATTCTAACTATTCCCTGATGACTCAAGCTCAAGAATATGTCTTTTTTAGGAGACATCTTTATGATTTCCCACTTGATACATTAAGACCTTTAGGAAATCCAGCATCAAATATCGACCAAATACTTAAGCATTTCTCAAGGTTACAAGATGAGGAGGTCTACCCAGATGAATATATCAAATATGTATCATCTTTACCTGAATCAACAGAAGTAGAGATCGAAAGTAAAAAAGAATATAAGGAGTTGTCAGAGACATACAAACTTTATACTGAACTGAAATTGAAAGGATCCAAAATGAATTTTGGAGATCTGATTTTGCAAACGATAATCTTATTTAGGAAAAAACCGAATATTTTAGAAAGATATCACAAGAGGTATAAATATATCTTAGTTGATGAGTTCCAAGATACGAATTACACCCAAAATGTTCTAGTCAATTTACTAGCATTAGGTGGTGATCCTAAAGATATAAGTGAGGAGGCCAAATCTAAGGCAGAAGTTACGGTGGTAGGAGATGATGATCAAGCGATCTATAAATTTAGGGGTGCAGCGATCTCTAATATTCTGCATTTCAAAGAGACCTATCCCACAGCTGAAAAAGTTGTATTAACTGAGAATTATAGATCTCATCAGAAAATATTGGATTGTGCACATACATTAATTCAGCACAACGATCCAGATAGACTTGAAGTTACTGAAGAGATAGATAAGAGCTTGATATCTAGAGTTGAGCAGAAAGGTGATGTAGAACCAATAAAATTACTAGTAGGGGATACTGGTGACGAAGAGAGTGAGATCATCTCTAAGGAGATCTTAAAACTCACTGGAAACCTGGATAAATTGAAGAAAGATACAAGTATAGTATTAAAACAGTACACATCTGCTGGGCAGGGTATGTTCATGGATGTAGATAATGGAAGTAATGGTAATTACTCATTCTCAGATATAGCAATTCTGGTTAGAGCTCATAGCCACACTGAAGATATTGTAAAAACATTAAGAAGGTACGGAATTCCATATAAATTCGGTGGAGCAAGAGGTTTATACTCTAGACCAGAGGTTCAAGATCTTATCTCATACTTACGAGTTGTTGGAGATTATACCGATGATATAAGCATTTATAATGTATTGAGCATGGATCTGTGGGGGATTCAAACTCGAGAGCTCATTGAGATCTTCAGGAGTGCCAGAAGAATGAAGATGTCAGTATTTGCAATGTTTGAAGAGATCTGGTCGGTAAAGATCGGAAAAGATCTTATTCAAGAAAACTCTATGTCGATTATTTCTGAGTTGGGCGATCAAATATTAAGCCAGCAAGCACAAAATTCAATTTGGAAACTACTATGTTTGATCCAAGAATCTTTCCAGTTAATGAAAGATAAGGTAGATATAACAAAAACCTTGTTCAATTACTTCAAAAATTCAGGTTACATGGATCAGTTGCTACAAAAAGATGATGCAGAAACATTATTTAAAATACAAAACATGGGTAAATATTTCGAACTGATCCAGAAATATGAAAAAGATAACCCTGGAACGAATCTGTTCGAATATCTTGATTATTTGGATTACAGCATTAATATAGGCGAAACACCTAGTATAGATGCTGATTCTCTTGATGAATATGATGCTGTAAATATTATGACAGTACATGGATCCAAAGGTTTAGAATTTCCAGTTGTATTTGTTGCTAGCCTTGTTTCAGATAGATTTCCTACAAGAGGGAGAGGTAATTCTTTGGGTATTCCAAAAGATTTGATCAAAGATATTGTTTCAGATGTGGATGATAAAACAGAGCAACTCCGAGAAGAGAGAAGATTATTCTATGTTGCATCAACAAGAGCGAAAGAACTTCTATATTTAACGGGTGCAAAATTGTATGGAGATGCTAAACGAAAGAAAAAGCCAAGCGTTTTCCTGTATGAATTCATGGACTCGGACATATCTGAATTCTTTAATTTAAATGATAAAGATAGGCATAACGATATAAATATCGATACATTGAAATTCTTAGATCAAGAAAGCACAATTGAGATAGATATTGAGCAAATACCTCAACTACTTCCTAAAACGATAAGCTATTCACTGATCAATGATTACGAAACATGTCCTAAAAAGTTCAAGTATCGATATATTCTAGGTATACCAACTCCACCTAGCTCGGTTTTGGGATTTGGAAGTTCAGTACATCATACTTTGAAAGCATTCTATACACTTGTAGAAACATATCAACAATCTTTAACTGGTTTTGAGAAAGTTCCTTCTGTCGATGATCTGCTTAGAATATATGATGAAAAGTGGATCTCTGCTGGTTATGATAACAAAGAGCATGAGAATTTAAGGAAAGAATTTGGAAGGAAGAAGCTGAAAGAGTACTACGATAAATTTTTCGATGAGAAAATAGTTTTGTTAGGTGTTGAAACTGCTGTCCGATATCATCTTGAAGATGTTGTTCTAAAAGGATTTATTGATAGGATAGATCTTTTGGAGATAAAAGAAGGAGTTAAACATGTTGAGGTTATCGATTATAAGACAGGTTCGGTGAAGGAAGAGAAGGATCTAAAGAAAAATCTGCAATTATTGCTTTATGCCGTGATCGCAGAAGAGAGTCTAGGATACAAAGTTGATAAAGCAAGTTTGATTTTTATAGAACATGGTGTAAAAATAAGTTTAGATATAAATGATAAACTAAAGCAGACTGGAAAGGATCGTGTATTGGATGCAGTGAAGTTAATTCGTAAAGGAGAATTCGGTCCAACACCGAATTACCTGTGTAAATATTGTGAATACAGGGATATTTGCGAGGATGCGTTGTTAATTTAGCGGTTTATAGGATATA
>CAZINM010000033.1:0-12143 GCA_964540605.1 uncultured Candidatus Saccharibacteria bacterium | reverse complement strand
AACATACAGGTGGCTACTAACTTGTCTTCAAGATCCTATACTGTGGGTGTTCAGGTTATCATGTTAAGAATAATATTGAATCTATTGATGAATTCGGTGGAGGAGTTGTGCTCAACAAATAATGTCGCTAAAAAGATCGATATTGAATTAACCGAGAGTGATCATCACATTATCCTAAATATTAAAGATAATGGTCGGGGTATTTCTAAGAATGTCATAGATCATATATTTGATGAGGGTTTCAGTATGAAAAGTGCAGAGAGAAATTATGGATTGGGTCTATATTTCGTAAAGACTTCTTTAGAGCAATATTTCAATGGTGAAATTAAAGTCGAGTCGCAAAAGGGCTCTTATACCAATTTTATTTTGGATATTCCAATAAATGAAAAATTATCAAAATAATACTTATAAAATTCAAAAAGATATCTGTATTAAAATGATGTCACAGAAGGATGGAATTGATGCTGAATTAATTAAGAGATCATTAAACAATCTTGAAAATGATCTCCTGAATAAGATAGAACAACAAATAAAAGATATTGCGATCAAAAATAGGGTAGATAATAATTTCGATATAAGAGAGCTATTAAAAACAAGTGATATTTTTAGGGCAATTATTCTACCGACAACAATTATTGATATAAATCTAGATAGATCTTTGTTTAATTCAATTTTTTTGGATCAGTGGAAGGACCAATTACAGGAATATCTAGTGATGTGGCTTCAAATGTCACTACATGACAAAGTGATGGATGGTGGATCAGTAGATACAGATCTGTTTTATATATCTGAAAAATTGTCTAAAAACTTATCTTGGGAACTAAAAGGTCATTTGGAGGTAATTGCTCAAACATATGAAAAATATAAAAAGACTAATTTCTCAAGGCTAGCTGATTATGTTTATGCATTAATTGATAGATATCATAACTATGGAGAACTTATTAATAATTCATTAAGTTATTTTGATCCTTGGATCAATGCTAATACAAATAATATCTCGTATTGGCTGACCAATGTCTTGGTAATATCTCAATTGCTTGATGATGTTGTTGATTGGGAGATAGATATCGAGAACTCTGTAAATAATTTTTTAACTTGTTCTATTAAGCAGACGATGGTAGATGGAGATCGATCCACTTATCATGTAGCAATGATCCAAATCTTACAGATTTTTAGGTATTTAGATAAACATATTGAGCGGGTAAGAGATTTGAGGAATCCAAATTCAGCAATGAATGAGATATCAAATAGCATTTTAGATGTTTTTAAAAGAGAAGTTGATGATGCAATGGATGAATATCATGCCTTAGGTAAATGTAAATAGTTAGACGATGTCTTATAGGTTGTAAAATATATTTTATCGAGTAGAAGTCATTAATAAGTACCGTATTTCATATCCTGTAGCCAAAGCCTTTTGATGATCTTATATCGAATTCTCTTCCTTCAACTGTTTCATCAAGCCTTTTTTTGATCCTAAATACAATTGTATCAAGATTTTTGAACTTATTCTGGTCATAATCTCCATAAAGATATTCACATAATTCTTTTTTTGTGATCAATCTGTCTTTATGATTTAAGAAATATTCAAGTGCAGAATATTGGAGATTCGGCATTTTAACCTCTTTATTTTTTAATAAACAAAGTTTATTTTGTGGATATAACACAATATCCTTATAGCTTAATTTTTCATCAAGTTTCAATTTCTCCCTTAAAACTGACTGTATTTGATACAACAACAATTTACAATTAATTGGTTTCCTATGAAATATATTCGATCCGTTTTTATAGCACATTAGTTCTGAATCATCTGAAGTTTCTGAGGTTATGACTATTATGGGTCGATGATTATCCTCACCATTCAGATATTTTAAAACCTGCTCACCAGAGATCTTAGGGAGTATAAGGTCAAGCAGAATTAAATCAAAATTATATGAACCAAGATACTCGAGTGCCTTAAGTCCATCTTGAGCGAGGGTTGTATTAAAATTATTTCGCTGAAGATATGTGCAGAGGAGGTCTCCTAAGATCTTATCATCTTCAATTACTAAGATTTTTATCATAGATCTAAGCAATTAATGTATATGAAAATATTATTTCAAGATCCTTTCAAAATCCTTTCAAAAAAATATCTAGATAGTTGGTTTAAAAGATAACAATCTGATACATTATATAGTGTTAAGTATATGTCTAAAAATATGAGCAGTAAACAAAAAATTATCTTACTGTTTTTGTTAGTAATTGTGCTTTTTGGAGTCAACTTCTATTTCCTTCTCTCAATTGTAATTAAAAGCCTCGAGTATGAAAGCAGAAATAGTAATCTGACGCAGAAAAGATCAGAAATATTAAGCACACAGATCACGGGAAATATCGCAGCCACAATAAATAATGAAGAAGCTTCTAGTAATATAGATGAAAAGCCTGATAAGATCAATCCATCTGTATTCCTACCTATAGTTATGATCTTTAAAGAGGAAGTTTTTATTTTTCAGCCTGCATTTATAGAAGATCTATTAGGCAATACAAATGATTTTCAACAGGCTAATAATTATTGGAATGAAAATGGAGAAAGTAAAATAGATAGTTACTTGGAGGAGTTGTTCAAAGATACCAAATATAATAGAAAATCATACCAAATGAATATTCATGGGGTAGATCATCGAGATGTAAGAGGTTTTGAATATTATGAACAAGAGAGTAGCCCAGATGTTTCAGCTACGGCTTCTATGATTCACGCAATAATAGATGCCAGATTAAGGAAGAATTCAGGCGTTCAGCAAGAGATATATGTCAGGTCACAAAGGCATTTGGGTACAAATGGTGAATATTCAAATAGTAAATATATAGAACTCGATCACTCAGCTCAAAAGATCTACGCTTGGGAGGGTGGTAAATTGTATAGATCATGGTATGCATCAGGTTTTTTTGATGAATTTGCCGTATTCGGAGTTTTTGATGTAAAAAATAAAGCGCTTAATGCATGGTCTCCGATCGCAAAGAAGTGGATGCCTTACTGGATGGCATATTATTACGATAATAAACAACAAGCTTGGTTTGGAATTCATGAATTAGTTTATTGGTTCGATGAAAATGGTAATAGATTAGGTTATAAAAAAAGTGGCGGTTGCGTAAGGTTAGATAGGGGAGAAATGATCGAACTTTATGAATGGGCCGAAGTAGGTACGCCGTTTTTGATCTACGAATGAGTTTGAATAATACGACTTATAGTTATATCGTCTAATTATACTGTTGTTTGTTTAGAATTTATTTAGGCTTATAAAGGTATCAATTTAATAATGATTATTCACTTCCGGTATGGTAAAATTCAGCGAATTAGAATGGATAATGCACCCGTAGCTCAATTGGAAGAGCAACGCACTCCTAACGCGTAGGTTGCCGGTTCGATTCCGGCTGGGTGCGCCATTTCTCCTTATCATAACAAGAAGAGTAAGAATATTCGAAATATCCTATTAATGGTAACTTTTAGATCATCAGGTCAATAAGTTCTTTCGTGCATCAGCAGGTCTCCATACGATCAATGAATTCTGATTCTAACGAGTGATTTGAATCCGTTTTCATCTGTTTGAGTACCAAAAATATAATCTCCTGAATTATCGGTGATAAAGAATTGATCTTCAAAAGATGAGAGGGTGTTTTTATTTTCGCCTTTAATATCTATATAATTAAGCTTCTCATCTTTGAAATAGTAAATAATTGAGGAATCAGCCCTCCACTTAATATCTGTTTCATTTCCTTGATAACTAGAAAGGAGTGAGCTTACACCTAATTTCGTAGTGTGATCAGCAGGTTCTTTTTCGAAAACATACAAATTGATGTTTGAGTCTGATCTATAAAGTAGTTTCGTTAGATCAGGGGCTACCGATATTAATTCTCCTGGTTTAACAGAAATTAAACTGTACTTATCTAGGTTGATATCGTAAATGTACATTGCATAATCTGTATTTATCCAAATCATATCGAGATTAGGTAAGATCTTGAAATTGTTGATCAATCCAGCAAACTGAGATGATGATGGGGAATTAGTAAAGGTAAACAAAGATTCTCTAGATAATAGATCCTCCTGTGTTATAAGATATTTGTTATCCTCTCTGTAATATATTTTATCGACAATAACCTCTGCTTCAGATCCTGTAAGTGCGGTTCGCAAGATCTGCATATGCCCATTTTTACCGTCTGAATTAGGTTCAACGACATTTAGATAATAGAAGTTTCCTTCAGTATCGGTTGTCCAAACTAAGTTGGAATCTTTCTTTTTTAGGAGATACTTCGTGTTTGAATTAATGTTAAAACTTACAATTTCTGAGTCAGATTCTAATAGTAAATAGTTATTATCTTCACTCCATTTAATTTCATAATCATCAACAAAGCCTGCAATATCTACAGGCTTGGGATTATTGATAATGCTCGTATCTAAAAGGTAAGTAGTATAATTATTAACTTCGTTATTTTGCGTTGTCACTATCGCTAAACCACTTTCACCATTGTTACTAAGAATAAGCTCAAGATCTTTTGCATTTGTGATATCCATTTCTAGAACGAGTTTAGGATTTTGCTGATTTCCCCATATGCTAGGATTTGTCTCATATCTCCAAATTTTGTAAAGAGTACTTGTGTAAGATCTGGGGTCTGTTTCGGCATTTTGAACTGTTTGTTGAAGAGGAAATGCGACATTTTGAGTTATTTCTTTCTCTGTTGTAATAAATACATAATTTGTTGTTTTTGGTTTTAGCAAATGAGATATTTCGCTATCGATCTTAAAAACAGTTTCAGGTTGTTGTTCAGCTAAGAATAGGACAGGGTGGACTGGAGTGGATTTCTCTCCAACGATCTCGATATTAGATTTCCAAGGGATATATTGATCCCTTATAAGTTGAAGCTCATAGCTACCTTCTTTAAGTGAAGAGATCGTTTTTGGTGTTCTACCAATAACTTGTCCATCTAGTATAATGGTTGCACGAAGTGGGTTGCTTTCAACATTAAGAACTCCAGTTCTTTCGAAATCAGAAAGCTCCTTATTGATCCTATAACCATTGGCATAATAAATTACTAATACTGTGCCAAGTACAATAAAGGCTGTTGCAAAAATCGATACAAGTATACTCGCAATATTTTTAACCGAAAACTTTAAAAATGGACATTTAAATTTTGTAACTGTTTTCATTAGTTTTATGGGTGCTAATTAATTCTCTTGGATATATAATACTACCATGTTAGGAAAAAGATTGGGTATTGATTTAGGAACAGCAAATTCTGTCGTTTACCTCGAAGGGAAGGGTGTGGTTCTTGTGGAGCCAACAGTTGTTGCACTAAGTGTTTCTGATATGAGGGTAATAGCTGTGGGTTCTGAAGCAAAAGAGATGATTGGTAAAACACCTGACGAGATCATTGTTAGAAGACCCATGAGAAATGGTGTTATTGCTGATGCTAGAGTTACTGAGGCTTTGTTGAAATATTTCTTCTCAAAATCTTTAGGTGGTATATCAAGGTTATTCAAACCAGAAGTTCTGATCAGTGTTCCTGCTGGTATAACATCTGTTGAGAGAAGAGCAGTATTAAAAGCTGCAACTCAAGCGGGAGCTAGAAAGATCCACCTTGTTCCGGAGCCGTTATTAGCTGCTATTGGTGCTGGTCTCCCAATTGAAACATCATCTGGAAATATGATCGTAAATATGGGTGGCGGAACTTCAGAAATAGCAGTTATCTCTTTAAGAGGTGTTGTGGAGTATTCATCACTTAGAGTCGCTGGTGATGCATTAAATGAGGCAATAATCGCATATCTTAGGAGAAAACATAGTCTTCTGATTGGTGAACAGACTGCAGAATATATAAAAATGAAAATCGGATCAGCAATCCATGTAGAGAAGCCGAAATCAATGGAGATAAAAGGTAGAGACGCTGCGGGTGGAATGCCAAGATCAATGATCATTGATTCGAATGAGATCGCAGATGCTATAAGAATGCCTTTGAATCAAATAATAGGAGCAATAAAATCTGTCCTAGAGCGTACACCTCCAGAACTTGCTGCAGATATCATAGATCGTGGTATGGTTATGAGTGGAGGTACTGCAATGCTTACAAATTTAGATAAATTGCTAACCAAAGCAACAGGTGTGCCAGCTCATGTAGCAGACGAGCCGATATTTTGTGTAGCAAAGGGAACTGGAGCAGCACTTGAACTTTATGCCAGTGGTAGCGTAACATTAACTCGTGGATGATCTGATGTTCTTATAATTAATATAATTGTATCGTGCCAGATAAACATATATTATTTCTTTTTTCCTAATCATTGTGATATGTCCTGAAGATATAAATATTTATGAGCCTTATCTTGAATTGGTTAATTATGCGATAGATCGACTTAAACAGGATAATAAGGAGCCCATATTACTTGACGCTGGGTGTGGTCATAGTACTATCCTGGAGAAAGAATATAAAAAGTGTAAGTTAGTTCTAGGTGTAGATAAAGATAGGGAAGGATTAAACAAAAACAAACTGATCGATAAAAAGATCTTTGCTGATCTAAATGATATGCCACTGGACGATGCTTCGGTAGATATTATTACATCCGCCTGGGTTTTGGAACATATCAAAGAGCCTGAGAAATTTGCTTCAGAAATAAATAGGGTACTAAAAAAAGGTGGATATTTTATTTTCATTGCACCAAATATTGATGGGTGGTTTGCTTTTGCTTCTTCGATCATTCCTCAAAAGCTTCATGCATTTATAAATAAGATCCTATATAAAAGAGCGGATAAAGATACATTCCCAGCTTACTATATGATGAATAGTGAGGAAGATATTGATGATATATTAATTAAAAAGAACGGTTTTAGGAAATTACGATTTATTTATAATGATGATCCAAAGTATTTAGGTTTCTGTTGGATAACTAAACCTCTCGCATGGTTGTGGCATAAGACCGTTATGAAAGATAGATTCGAAAAACTACGATTGCATATTCTAGGGTTGTACTATAAACCTTAATATTGTAGGATTGGTGGTAATTTATAGGATATAAATATATGTTATTCTCTAATAAAAACAGAAAAGAAATAAAACTGAACGAGGTGACAGAACTTCTTAATGAATTGAGATTACCTACCTCCATGATATTCACTCCTACAAATCTCGAAGCTGAGAAAAGGAAATTTTTCAATTCAGATACTTACAATCCATATTTCGAGTATCGAATTCCTGAAAATAGAAATAAGAAGATCTTGAAAGAGTTGTCATCAATTGTAAAGATCGTTGATGTCGATCCAAGAATAAGTGATTTTTATCTTGAATTGATAGAAGCAAAAATTAACATGGATGATCTTATTAACGCTGTTGGCGATAATCTCCATTTTACAAAAATATCAAAAAATAGATTTAAAAAGCCATCGCCAATATTATTTAGAAATGCTTGCAGGATCTTGAGGAATAATGTTAAAGGTTACAATTTGCAGAAAGAACTTAAAGAAAAAGAAAGAAAAGATGAGCCAAAGTATGAATACGATGGGGTTAAACATGCTTTCGAGTTAGTTTTGAATTCATATGGGTTATATGATTGGACAATAAACGAGTCTATGAATATTCATGCCAGTGGAATGAAAGTTGCAGTAAAAAGAAAAGAGATATTGATGGATAAAAATATTAAAAGATCACTTCAAGATCTAAAAAAGAGCATTGTTCATGAAATGGTTCATATAATGAGATCCTATAATGGTGAGAAAACTGGTTTCGATGCATTATCTAAACCGAATTTGGCAAATTATCTTGATGTAGAAGAAGGTCTGGCAACATATACTGAAGAGGTCATGGGAGTGATGAGATATAAAGATCTAAAGAAAGGTGCAGCAAAGATCTGGGCTTTACATGTAGGAGAGCAGTTATCGTTCAGGGAGCTCTACAATGCAGCCCTCTCATTTAACAAGAAGAAAGAGGCTTTTGATTTAGTTTATAGGGTAAAAAGGGGATTGGGTGATACTTCGATGCCTGGTTTGTATTGCAAGGATATTGCATATTTCAGAGGTTTCAAGAAGGTAAGGAAGAAATGTAATGATGATAAGAATTTGTATAGGAAGCTATTTGCAGGAAAGATTAGTTTTGAGCAAGTTAAATGGGTTGATGAAGGCTTAATTCCAAAACCAGAGATAGTTCCATCTGAAAAGAAATATAAAGAGGTGTTCGATAAGTTGAAGTAGTTACCAAGTTATTAGATCGTTATTAATTATTTGGGTTTATACTTGAAAGTGAGATCCTAAGTATTAAAAAGCCTCAATGATTGCTTTAGCGACATTTACTGGCTCCCCATTTGAACATTTTGTTTCGTAAGCATGAAATCCTGGATGTAAGCTAAATTCTAAAACATAAGGTTTATCATCCTTGTATATAAGATCAAGTGCCATGAAATCGAATGGCCATACCGACCTAGCTTTATTGCAAAGATCTGTGATCTCGTTGTTTGGCTCGTTGTAGTAATAATATTCCGAACCTTTCGTGACTGTCATAAAATTATCTTTTGGAGATACTCTTTTCCATCCGCCAACTATTTTCTCTTTTGTAAGAAAGATCCTATAATCCTCACCAACTGGTGAATACTCCTGTATGAAGTAGTCAGCTAAATTTTTATCCTTTAATCTCTCCTGCTCCCAATCATTCTCATTCTTGACTAAGAAAACATTCTTCTTGATCTTTTCCTTTCCATCGATCAAGACAAGATCATTTACACCATTGATATGTTTTACGACAATGGGATAAGTTAGAGGACCTAAATTTGCCTTATAATCTCCGGCAGTTGAGTAATATGTACTCAAATGGGGTAGGTTATTATTGATACAAAGGTTCGCAACATCTATCTTTGAATAAAAAGGCATAAGATCGATCATTTTCTTGTTTTGAACTTTTATTTGATTGTTTGGGTGATCTTGATTCCATTTCTCTATAAGCTTAATTATTGTTTTTTTAATCTCATACTCATTTGTGCCTAGAGAGTGACCACCAAAAATTATATGAGTATATTCAAAAAAAGTTTTACCTTGAGGAAGAGAGATAGATAATCCAGAGGAAGAGATCAATATTGCAACTTCATCAAGATGAAATATATCGTGATCAATATTAAGTTTCTCAAATTCTTCTTTTATTCTGCTTGCCCTTTGGGATAATTCACAATTATCTTTCTTCGCTCTCTGCCTTTTTTCGATGTAAAGGTATTTCATCATTTTTGAGTAAACAATTTATTTACAAATTAATTCCAATTCGCAATTTGATCTATCAGGCCATTATTCTTATATTCATCAACTTTCTCACACACTTTGTCAGTTATTAAAAGATCAATACTATCAAAGCCGAATCCAAGTTCACGAATTTCATCAAAATCTTTGTAATGTAAAACAATTGTTGAGAGTGAAGCATTTAATTTTAATGATTGTACACAGTTATGGATCATCTTGTTTTTATCGGTTATTTTCTCACGATTTATATAAATAACACCATCCGATAGTACTCCAACCCTTGAATCATCATTAAAATATCCATTATTAATTAAAAACTCATTAAGTTCTGAAAGGTCTTTACCAACAGCCACGATCTTTCTGACCTTTTCAGTATTCTTTATTATTGCGTTAACTATTTTTTTACCGATCTCTTCATGTTGATCCCCAATCACTGGATAAGCATTAAGGTATATCTCAGGCATAGTGTTCATCTCGATAAAACTGCCATTATCTTCTGTTAAAGGTTGAGATATATCTAGACAAATAACATCAATTCCAACCACATTTGCATGAATACTTGAAGCTACCGATTCTGCAATATATTTGATATGAGGATGTACTTTGTTTGTGAAATCCTCTGTTATACCACCTTGGCTCATACTTGCAACTTTTCTAACAAACAGTTTTTCATCTTTCTGTAAAACATCATCTAGTGTTCGACCTTGCTCACCTAAGAACTCGTCGAGAGGTTTGTCAAATTGTATAGGCTTTAAAATATGAGCTGGGTTACTTAGATCTCTTCGTGGATTTGTATTTGTTAGATCTATTAATTCTCTTATTGTTGATTTTCCATCACCTACAACAAAAGCTGGAACTCTTTTTGTTGCAACAGCTAATTTACCGTCAATAACAAGTAACCTGTAATCATCCCCTTTGACCTGTTTTTGGATCATAATACCTTTTTGCCAGGTAGGTCTAAGTTTTGTATTTAGCATCTCGTTTGCGTAATTGTAAGCTTTTCTTGCATGTTCAATATCATAGATATTTGTTGTGACACCATTTCCTTGAGTTAAACCTGTCGGTTTTATAACTACAGGCTTCTCATATTTATCAAAAATCTCATCTAAATCTTCTTCTGAGTTAATGATCTCCCATTTAGCTATAGGTAAAGATAGCATCGTTACAAGCAGATTTGTCATTTTCTTATCTCTTTGTGTTTTTATTGCAACCATCGAGTCTTTATTTGTACCTGCGGAGTATGATATTCCTGAGTTTCTACCTACACCAATTCTGTAATATCTATCCCAATGGGATGACTCGCCATTATTTTGTGAACTAAGATCTTCTCGATAAAATATCTGTGTTGTTTCAAAACCTAATTCGTGTGCTGCCTCTAAAACTAAGATAGTTGACATTGAATAGATCTGGTTTTTAATGACATGTGAGAGAATTTGTTCTTTAGCTTGCTCGTAATCCCATTCACCTTTACTTAATTTGTTTAAAGCAAGAGCTGATTCTCGCCATAATTGTGGTAATTTGGTTTCAATTATTATCGTGTTTTGATCAACAGAGTAGCTTTTTAAGAAAATAGGATGATACGACCTTACAAGATCTAGAAGTCTAGTATCAGGAACTACATCACACTCAATTTTTACAATAGAGTAGGTGCTTTCAAAATTTAGCCCCTGAAGTATCTTAGTGGTCATTTTTCAGCTTTATTAAAAAATAATTTAATTTTATTAAGCGTTCCTAGTTTTAATATTTTTAACCAATTCTTTTTAGTACCTCATTTTTTACTTGATCTATATGTACTCTTACTTGGGCTAGGGTATCTCTATCTCTTATAGTAACAGAATTATCTTCTAACGAATCAAAATCTACTGTAATACACATTGGGGTACCGATCTCATCTTGTCTTCGATATCTTTTTCCAATGCTACCAGCTTCATCATATTCTACCATAATACTATCCTGTAACTGTTCAGTTATATTTTTTGCAACTTTTATAAGTTTTTCATCTTTTACTAATGGAAATACAGCAGCTTTAACTGGTGCAATCTTTGGTGATATTTTCATCACAACCCTTGTAGTACCATCCTCTAGTGTCTCCTCTGTATAGCCGTTATCTAAAACAGCCAAAACCATTCTTGTTAATCCACCAGAAGTTTCCATGATATGAGGAACATATTTTTCGTTTCTATCCTGGTCGAAATATTCCATATTCTCTTTAGAATATTCTTGATGTCTTGAAAGATCCCAATCTCCTCTTTGATGAATACCTTCAACTTCTGCAAACTGATCACCTAAACATTTAAATTGATAAGTGATGTCAACAGCTGCACTAGCGTAATGAGCTAATTTCTCATGATCTTTAAATTGAAGCCTATCCTCATCTATTGCTAAGACATTTTTCCACCATTTTAATCTTTCCTCTTTCCAATACTCATACTTTTCATTAATGATACTTGGATGTACAAAGTACTGCATTTCACACTGTTCAAATTCCCTTGTTCTAAAAACATATTGACGAGCCACGATCTCATTTCTGAAAGCTTTTCCAATTTGGGCAATACCAAAAGGTAATTTCACCCTCATTGTTTGCATGTAATTCTTGTAATTAAGATATATACCTTGGCAGGTTTCTCCCCTAAGATAAACAACATTTTCTTCAGATAGTGCAGAAGTAGGGGATCCGAGGTTAGATTTTACCAATAGGTCAAATTGTTTTGCTTCAGTAAGATCTTTTCCTCCACATTTATTGCATTTTAATAGCCCTTTTTCTTTTAATTCATTTATGTGCTTGTTAATTTCATATAATGGCATTCTATCAGCTTCTTTTATTCCAAAAGGATCTAAGAGTTCATCTGCCTTCATTCTATTCTTACAAGTTCGACAATCTACTTCTGGATCAGCGAAAGAATCAACATG
>CAZINM010000032.1:0-12361 GCA_964540605.1 uncultured Candidatus Saccharibacteria bacterium | reverse complement strand
CTCCTGATGATGCATACATGTATATCTCTTCTGATTGTGAATTTTTAATTGTCTTCTCAACGATCTCTAGAATAAACTCGCTTTCACTTCTAGTTAAAGTTTTTGCTGAAGATATTGCAGAAGCTTTTATCAAAGCAGCTAAGGTTAAAGATGTAACGATCAGTACTAAACTAATAATTAAAAGGGTTATTAATACCTCTACGAAACTAAATCCTAAATATAGATTTTTTATATTACTTTTTTGTATCATTCTGCAATTGGTTCAAGTTTTAAAACTGTTATATACTCATACAAATCACATGAAATATCCACATCACTTACTTCTCTTACTATACTATTTACCCTATTACATGATCTAAACCCTGTATAAACTCTTAATGCTAATACCATATTTGTCTCATTTGAATTTGTATCAACACAAATAATTCGAAACATATCTTCTATCCCATCTTCTGCATCTATAGATACTTCCTCCCAATTTACATCTGACGCACATAGGCTAGGATTAATTCCAATTTCAGAAGAACCAAAAAACTGACAAACTGGTAGATTAGATACCATTGGATCATTAACATCCCCATCCAATCCATAACAATTTCCTATACTTTCACCAAATCCGTTGTCAACAGTTAGAAAATTAGAATTACTTGTCAAAGTTCGATTCCCGAAATTCCATTCTTCAATGATATTTGTTGCAATTATCGAACCTTTAACTGCTTCTTGTGTTAGCATATCAACCTTCTCATTATGTACTACATCTGCTATGGTCCTTGCTGCAATGGTCATGAAAAGCACTGAGGCTATACCTGTAATTAGTATTGCGATTAAAGCCTCCACAAAACCTTGTGCGAAATAAAACATTTTCGATCTATTTAATAAGTTCATGATTTATTTATCAATTAACAAAATATTAAGCTTGATCCTTTTGATCAAATTAGTATGTTTCAGTATCACCAGGATATGGATCTATAGTCTCATAAAGATCACGATTGATATCAATAATATCTATTATATCTGTATCATCACCAGTTTCAGGAATTATGTCTATAGGTAATTCATCCCCACCGAGATCGACAGGTTCTTCTCCTCCGGAATCAGTTGGCGCTTCAACAAATAAAGTTCCAAAAGTATAATTATTATCAGGATCTGCAATAACTTTCATATCTGTTAATTTACCAGATCTAGAACTTAAAATCAGATTTATACCTCTGTCTCCATTTGGTGTTTTAATAACGAAATCTAGATCAATTGGATCATCTATCAATTCGTAGGTGTCCTCACTAACTTCATGAAAATTAATTAATACGCCATCTCTATTATAGAAAAACACATTACCACTAACAGATTCAAATAAAATGAATCTAGGAGTTAATGGTGTTAAATATCCTGAAGAAAGAGGTGCCGGTATTGTGAAATTATCTACAAGACCAGAACCTGTACCGCTAATATCAATTAGGACGCCATCTTCAGGAAGAATGCCAGAACAATCATTACTATAATGAGGACCATATTGTGCGATTGCAGAACCGATTGGTTTGTAACCTTCATGAAATGGTATATTCGCAGATTCACCTAGAAGTACATTACCGACTCCATCTGTATAATTCGGGAACTGACCAGAAGCCCTTGTATCATCACTATACTCTCTATAAGGAGCACACCATTTAAAAACCCTATAAACTCCTCCATCTCCATAAAATTGACTCAGATCTATTCCAATACCATATATCCAGTTATCTCCTGGATCTCTTTTAAGTAATATCGCTGCCCTTTGTGTCCACCTAAAATTCTGCTTGATGTTCTCTGATGTCTGATTCATCAAAATAGTTGTTCTTAAACCCGAAAATGCGGATATACCAATACCAAAAAGTACTGTAAATATGATTAAAACAACAAGCATCTCGATCAAAGTGAAAGCTGGATATATGGCCTTTTTTCTTTTCATTATTTTTCAGAGCAGTAAATTACTACTTATATAATCTACCACAGGTAAATAAGATAAGTAAAATATTTATCTACAATTGGTTCAATTGCAAAAATAAGGATGAAAGCTACATGAATAAATGGAACAAATGGGATTGAATCTTTCTTATTAACCTTCTTCATGATCAATAGAACTATTGCATAAATTCCTGCAATAAGTATTGAAAAGAAGATAACAGCAATTAGCTCTTTTAATGTTAATACCAATCCTAACATTAATACTACAAGTAGATCTCCAAAGCCGAATGATCTTTTAATTAAATTTAGGATCAAGACAGATAACGAAATTGCCACAGCAACAAATATCACTAACAGACTGAAATTGTACTGAAAAATGAACTTATAAGCAGAAAACAGAAGGGCCACTATTAAAAAAGTGTGCATTATACTTTTGGGAAAGCCTTTATAATAAAAATCATACACTGCAAGAAAAAATAAGAATTGTGAGAACAGATAATAATCAATTGGAACTTGTCTTAGGTAAAGTATCGCCAAAGTAATACCATTAACAAATTCAAAAAGAGGGTAGGTGAAAGAAATTTTAAAGCCACATTTATGACATTTACCTCTTTGGAAGAAATAGCTTATTACTGGGATCAGCTCATACCAACAAAGCTCCTTACCACATCCTTCACAGTAAGATCCTTTTGTAATGAATTCTTTTAATGGAAGCTCTTTTTCAATGCGATAAATTTGAGCAATATAAAAGCTTGCAAGAGAAGCCCCTAAAAAAAAGATAATTATTGCCATAGTTATTTCGAACATTGCATAACAATAGAAAAAAAAAGGAGGTTTTGCAACCTCCTTTTAATTAAACAATTATGAATTTATTGCCACCCACCTTCTGCTGGTTGCCAATCTGATGTCCAATCTGCCATATCTATAACGTTATCACTAAAATATTGGAAATCATCTTGTACTTTTTCAGTTATCAAACCATCTGCAGGTAATATACCGAAACCGTTTCCATTACAATATCCACCTAATTCAGCTTCATCATCTAAACCACCATAAGCTACACATACTAAAAATTCCTGAGGTGCTTGTTGAGTTTCATCAACAATGTAGTAGAAGGTAGTTGGTGCACCACCATCGAATGCTGCATCAACATACACATCGAGTGCTCCATTTACATCTAAAGCCTCCTGAAAAGAATCTGTACCAGCTAGATCCTGGTCTGCGAGTGAGCTTCTTGGATACTCTCTATTATCCGTATAATAAGATTGGAACGCTTGATAAAGCTGATCTACAGCACTTTGATGCTGAATGTTATTTGCTCTTTGAATAGCAAACCTCGCTACAGAAACACCAATACCCATGAGCACAGCTAGTATACCCATGACTATGAGCATCTCTACGAGTGTAAAACCCTTATATTTTTTATTCATTTAGGCAGTACATATAAAATTATATTTTTGTACATCAATATCAGAGTAAAGCAAAACATAGTCACTGTCAACAATTTGAAAAACTGTATAGGAGAATAGCGTAAAATTACGCCATTACCTCGATCAAAGTGAACATCGGCATATAAACAGCCAAAGCTATTATTCCAACAACTATACCAACAATAATAAGAATAAAAGGTTCTAAAAGTGTTGTTAAGTTTGCAGCCATTGTTTCAACCTCTTCATTATAATATTGTGCCATCTTTCCTAATACCATATCGATCTGTCCAGATTCTTCACCCACAGCAACCATCTGGCTTACGATCAATGGGAAAAATTCACTTCTTGAAAGTGGTGTTGCCATTGGAACACCTTTCTCAACTTCTGCTTTTGTTTCCATTACAGCTTTTTTGAAATGGACATTACCTAATGCACCTGCTGTTAATTTTAATGACTCAACAATTGAAAGACCACTACTCAAAAGCAAACCTAGTGTCCTATTAAATTGTGTTAATTGGATCTTTGTTGCTAATGCTCCAAATACTGGGATCTTTAGAAGTATATAATGAATTCTTTCTTTACCTTTTGGAGAATCAGCATAATATTTCAATGAGACTACAGTAATTATGACTATTATCAATATTAGCCACCAGAAGCTAACCATAAAATTGCTTATACTTATGACAAATCTTGTAACCCAAGGAAGTTCAGCATCAAAATCTGCATAGATCGTTTCCATCGCTGGCACTAAAAATAGCATCATAATTGCTACTACAGCAACAACTACTACTGCAATAACAGCAGGGTAGGTAAAAGCACTTCTGATCTTTTCATTTAACCTCTTTGAGTCTTCAAGCTGCGTTGCAACTTTTTGTAAAACCTCCTCAAGATGTCCACTTTCTTCACCAGCTTCTAGAAGATTTATTACAATATCATCAAAAATATCATCTTCTTTTCTAAAAGATTTTGCCAAACTCAAACCACCCTGAACATTATCTGATACATTAGATAAAACTTTCTTAAAAAGAGGATTGGTTGCCTGAGCTTCAAGTATCTCCAATGCTTGAGATAATGGCAGACCAGCAGATATCATTGTTGCAAGCTGTCTCATGAAAACTACTTTATCTTTCATAGGTACGCCACCTATGTTGATCTCATTCAATTTTTGTAAACCAGCAGTAGCATTCTCATCTACTTGGACAACAATAAGTTCTTTCTGTTGTAAAGCTTCAACAACACCAATCTTACTTTTTGCTTCTATTACGCCTTTAACGACATCACCTGTTTTTGTTCTTGCAGAATATCTAAATTGTTTCATTTGATTCTTATTTTGATTTTAACTCTTTAGTAATCTTGTTATCTCCTCAGGATGAACAGCATACTCTTGAGCTCTTTCCATAGTGATAACATTATCTCTTACCAATTTTACGAGAGAGTGTTCAAGCGAGATCATACCAATATCTGCACTTGTTCTGATCACATTATCTATTTGATGTGTCTTAGCTTCTCTAATAAGATTTCTTATCGCTGGTGTTGCTAGCATTATTTCTGATACTGCTCGTCGTCCACCTTTTGTTATAGGAATTAACCTTTGGGCGATAACAGCTTCTATTGTATTAGAAAGCTGAGATCTAACCTGGCTCTGCTGATGTTCAGGAAATACATCAATTATACGATCAATAGTTTGGGCAGCATTGTTAGTATGAAGTGTTGCAAACACTAGATGACCCGTTTCAGCTAAAGTAATTGCTGCTGCAATAGTTTCGAAATCTCTCATTTCTCCTACTAACATAACATCAGGATCTTGTCTTAAAGCACTTTTTAACGCGATCTCCCATGAATGTGTATCTTCATGAAGCTCTCTTTGATCTACCATAGCTCTAGATTTTGGGAACACATACTCAACAGGATCTTCAATCGTAATTATATGCTCACCTCTATTCATATTGATCTCTTGGATTATTGAAGCTAAAGTAGTACTTTTACCACTACCTGTAGGACCTGTGACCAATACAAAGCCTTGCCTCAATTTGGCAATTTGATGATATATTTGAGGAAGATTCAACTCCTCTATACTTCTAATTCTATTAGGAATCAAACGGAAAGCACCAGCTAAAGTTTCTTGCTGATAATAAGCATTTATTCTAAATCTCGCATCTTCATGATGAGAGTAGGCTAGGTCAACTTCACGATTGACCTCTAAAAGCTCTTTTTTCTGTTCTGGAAGAACAGGCATTATCAAGTCAACAGCATTTTGAGCAGATACAATTTCATCACATACAGTAATAAGTTCTCCGTCAATTCTTATCATTGCTGGGTAACCTACAGTTATATGTAGATCAGAGGATTCCCTTTCTACTACAATATCCATTAACTGTTCTATTGTGTAAGGATATCTTGCATTTAACTTAACTGTACTCGAAGATGCAGACTCGCTTGCGATCTCTTCGACAGTAGGACCTAATAAAGGCTCAGAATTTTGTTCCTCAAGAGAGTTTGTAGAAGCCGGCATTGGAGAGTTCAGTTCAGCAGGAAGATAAGTAGAAGTTGGCACTGGAGAATTTAGTTCTGTTGGGGAAGAATTTACTAAAGTGGATCCCATACTTGGATCAACATCAGTTGTTAAATTAGCATCGGTACTAGAATTTAACTCAGAGGTCAAATTCGGTTCTATTGTCAAATTAGCATCCATTACAGAATTAACTTCAGTTGGTAAATTAGCATCGGGTGTTAAATTAACATCTCTTCCAGAATTAACATTAGTAAGAGTTGGATCTACTGTACTCTCACTAACCATAGAGATCCCTGAGTTGATAACATCATTAACTAATGAATCAACACGATTAGGAACATTTATATCTGAATTCAGAGATGAATTCTCGATTTGATCTAAAGATGAATCAACAGTTTCTCCTGATGCGGGAGGTTTATCCATCCTATTATCATGTACATTCATGCTTTCAGCATCAAATTGGATGTTAAGAGGAGAATCAACCGGTTTACCGAAATTATCCTTTATTCCAGTAATATTTGAATCTTGTTTATGTGTTTCTATATTCATTTCAGGGAGATCCTGTTTATGAGAATCAACTGGCGTCGCTAAATCTTGTTCAAGAGTATTAACTGATTTAGATGCATCTTGTTCAAGTGCTTCAACTGATTGCGTTGTATCATGAATTAGGGAACCAATTGGTTGTGTTGTACCCTGATCTAGTGATCCAACTGGTGTAACTACATCTTGTTTTGGAGTTTCGACCAAATTTTCAGGAATATCAACAGGCTGATCTGTAGCTTTATTTGTTTGAACCGCATCTAGTGGTGGTGTTCCGACAACAGTTTCTTTTATATTCGGTTGAGTAGCTCCATTAGAAGATTTATCAGGATTTTCAATTATTCCTATATTTGACAGCTTCTTCGCAAGTTTTTGTAATGGCGATAATTTCTTCTCACCACCATCTACCGAGCTCACATTTGAAGAATTCTCTATGGCCTCAACTTTAGCTTTTAAGCCGACTACAGGAGGAATTTCAGGGTTTGTAACAACTGTTGAAGGATCTCTATCTTCGATTGTTTTTAGATTCGCCAACTGACTCTCAAGATCTAAAGGTTTTTCAACTTCAAATTCTTTCTCTTCAACTGCTTGAGCATCACCGAAAGAAGGAGTAAGAGAACCAACCGGTTGAGAATTATCATCGGGTTGAGCAGATTGTTGCTGTGAACTTTGTTGTGCTTGTGCTTTTGCAGACTCATCAAGCATACCAATACCTGTTGGTGTTCCACCAACACTTGGATATGTAAAACTATTCTGTGTATTTGGATCCATTTAGGCAGTCTGTATAATTTACTTCAATATATAATGACACTATAGAGTAAGGTCTGATCTATTTCAAAACCTATAATTACTGATAAAGTGCTTACTTATCCCTTATCAATTATCTTTACTCATTAATCAACTCACACTCTTTTTGATCTATTACCTTTCAGATCACAACTTAAATTATCTTTACTCTTTTGATACTCTTAGTACCTCTTCAATTGTACACAAACCTTCAATAGATTTAAGGTATCCATCTTGAAGCATTGTTAACATTCCTTCCTCTCTACCCACTGCTTCAAGCTCGGTATCTGTTGCTTTTTGCATGATAAGTTTTCTAATACGATCAGATATATCCATAACCTCAAAGACACCAATTCTGCCTTTATATCCTGAACCATTACACCTTTGACAACCTTTTCCTCTATACAGGTATATCTGCGGTTTTCCATCTGGACCTATATCAGGTGCTTTTAATGTTTGAAGATGTTCAGGTGCACCTTCTTGCCCTGCCGAATTTACTAATTGTGTAAGATAGGTAACTACATCAAATCCCTTGATCCCGCCTAGAACTTCTTGAATATTTTCCAAAACCTCTGGAGGAGCAGGGTAGGCTTCAATACAATCTCGACACACCCTTCTTGGCAATCTTTGCGCAGCTGCAATTCTCATAGTCGAGGCTAGTAAGTAGTTCTCAATACCCATATCTAAAAGTCTTGGGATAGCAGCTGCTGCACTATTTGTATGTAAAGTAGCCAAAACTAAGTGACCAGTCAAAGATGCTTCAACAGCCAAATGGGCTGTTTCCTCATCACGGATCTCACCAACCATAACGATATCTGGGTCCTGACGCAAAACTGAACGAAGTCCGTTAGCGAAGGTAAGCCCAGTTGCGGTATTGATCTGCACCTGAGTCACGCCTGGAATCTTGATCTCTACTGGATTCTCAAGAGTAATAATATTTACCTCTTTTGTATTCAATCTATCTAAAGCACCTGCTAAAGTCCTCGTTTTACCACTACCTGTAGGACCTGTTACAAGGATTATTCCGTTTGTAGAACTTAATCCATCAACAAATATTTTATATCCACTTCCTCTTAATCCAGATGTCTCAAGAGCTGGCACACCTGAGGATCCATCAAGCAAACGCATCACTACTTTCTCACCAAAAATTGATGGTAAAGTACTAACACGAACATCGAACCTTAATTGGCCACTTTTGATCTGCAATCTACCATCTTGAGGTACTCTTTTTTCGTCAATCTTCAGATCAGACATTATCTTGATCCTTGCTACTACAGAATCAATAAGATGCTTGGGTAAGACTAGTTTCTCAACCATAACACCATGGATTCTAAATCTAACTCTTAATTGGCTCTCTTGAGGTTCTATATGGATATCTGAAGCACTCGATTTAACAGCGTACTGGAGAATAGAATTCACTATTCTTGCTACAGGAGCATTCTGAAGTTTTACACTATCAAAGGTATCATCTTGCTCTGTCAATTCTGTAATTGGGGTATCAACATCGGCAAGTGCTTCTGATACTTCAGTCGAGATCAATCCTCCGATATTGCTATCAAGAATGAAATTTATGTCATCTTGGGTCGCAATATGAACTAAAATTCGACCTCCATATTTCGGTTTAAGTGAGTTCTCTAATGCCTGGATCGCCTGAATATCAAAAGGATCAGACATAGCAACTTTAATGATATGTCCTGCTTTTTGAAAAGGAACTGCATTATATCTTTTTAGTTTCTCTACACTAACAGATGAGAAAATACTGTCTTCAATATTTTCATTTTTTAGATCGATAAAAGGGATATTGAATATCTCGGATTTTGCCTTAACAACATCAAGGACTGATGCAAAGCCTTTTTCTTCGAGTAATAACTCCTCTGATTTATTAGTCTTGGCCATCTCGACCTTGACTTCATCAGCTTGTTGTTTTGTAATTTGACCCCGTTCTTGGAAGTAGTCTACTAGTCTAGTTGTATTCATTGGGCAGTACTTAAATAGTTATAACTATGCTCACATTAAGAATAATCTGAATATCCTGTCAAGTCAAACTTAAATGTATCTTTATATTTTAGGTAAGATATAATTGAATAGAATGTAAAATTTAAAAGTTACAATAGATGACAATAATTCTTGTACATAATGAGAACAGAGTTCGAGTAAACGCATTGATAATTTGGGTCAATAAAATGCTTGGCACAAACTACTCACATCTCTCACAGATCATTAATAACCCAGATATCCATATTATCAATAACTCACCATTTGTAAGTATTAAGATCGAAGAAATAAAACAATTTCAAAAAGAGATGATCTACCGTCCATTTCAGAATGCTGTACAAATTGGGATCATTTTCCATTCAGACCTACTAACATCTGAAGCTCAAAATGCTTTGTTAAAAACTTTAGAAGAGCCAGGTGAACAAACACATTACATTTTACTTGTCGAAAATGAAAGAAACTTACTTCCAACAATTCTATCTCGTGCAAAAAAATATTACCCTAAAGAAGATGAACTCCAAGAAGAACAAATTGTTACAGATGACTCTGGAACTTCGATCCTTGATCCAGAAGATCTAATTAATGCATTTGGAACAATTGAAACTCTAGTTGAACAGGAAAGTGAGGATAAAGGCACAATAGAGTTAACGCTATCTAATTTAGAGAAGCTTTATGAGAAAAAATTACACTCTGCGATAGATTCTGGTGATAAGAAAATGATCGAACATTGCTCTCAAAAAGTCGAAAATATTTTAATAGCTAAAAAACGGCTTAGGATGAATGTAAATAAAAGGCTTCTATTAGAAAACCTCGTTCTTCAATTGAGATCATAAGATTCCAATATATAAATTTCTTTGACATAAAAGCCCTTTATTAATGTTTCCATTTATATTGCTTATAGAGTAAAATACTTTGTCTATATCGATCCTATTGTTTAATAATAGGAATTTGCGTATATAATCAACATTAATTGACATTTAATAATTACTTGACCATGGCAAAAGTTCAAAAAACTACAGATAATTATGATGCTTCAAAAATTCAGGTTCTTGAAGGTCTAGAGGCTGTAAGAAGACGACCTGCAATGTACATAGGTTCAACGGATACAGTTGGTCTTCACCATCTATTTAAAGAAGTAGTAGACAATGCAGTTGATGAAGCAATTGGCGGTTTTTGTGACCAGGTGTGGATAACTATTAACAATGATGGTTCATTAACTGTTAGAGATAACGGAAGAGGTATGCCTGTGGATATTCATAAGCAAACTGGCGTTTCTGCAATGGAAACGATCATGACCAATCTTCATGCTGGTGGAAAATTTGGTGGAGGTGCATATAAAGTTTCTGGAGGATTACACGGAGTCGGTCTTAAATGTACAAATGCACTATCTGAATGGATGCAGACAACAGTATATAAAGATGGTTTTACCTATTTCCAAGAATATCACAGAGGTAAAAAGCAAAATGAAGTAAAAAAGGGTGAGCCTACAAAATTAAATGGTACGATGCACAGATTCTACCCAGATCGAGAGATCTTTCCTGATATTACATTTGATCTAAACACTATTTTAAGTCAGTGTAGATCACACGCATTTCTAACTGGAGGATTAAAGTTCACGATCACTGATGAGCGCGTTGAGTCAGAAGGTCAGAAGCCTAAAGTTTTTGAGTTATATTTTGAGCAAGGTATTAAATCATATGTCAACTTCATGAATATTGAAGAGAAGACCTTAGGTGAAACATTCTATGTTTCTGCAGAGCAGGATGGGGTAGTTGTAGAAACAGCGATCCAATATAACAATACAATGGATGAATATGTTAAATGTTATGCAAACAATATAATTAATCCTGAAGGTGGAACTCATCTTTCTGGCTTTAGAGCAGCACTAACTCTCGCACTGAACGATTATGCAACTCATCAAGAACTATTAAAAGGGATGAAGGGTAATCTTAGTGGTGATGATGTTCGAGAGGGTTTAACTGCTGTTATTTCAGTTAAAGTATCTGATCCTCAGTTTGAAGGTCAGACAAAAATAAAGTTGAATAATCCAGAAGTTAAATCAGCTGTTCAAAAAATTGTTAGAGATGGGTTGGTAAATTGGTTGAACGAGAACCCAAAAGATGCAAAAAATATTATTGGAAAGGCCGTTTTAGCTAATAAAGCTCGAGCCGCAGCAAAAGCCGCGAGAGATGCTGTAGTTAGAAAAGGAGCTCTTGAAGGTGGAGGTCTTCCAGGTAAATTAGCTGATTGCTCAAGTAAAAATCCTGAAGATTGTGAACTATTCTTGGTTGAGGGTGATTCAGCGGGTGGATCTGCAAAACAGGGACGAAATAGAGATACTCAAGCTGTACTTCCTTTAAGAGGAAAGATAATCAATACTCAAAAATATCGTCTTGACAGGGTTTTGGCTAATGAAGAGATCAAAGATATCATAACCGCACTTGGAGTTGGGATTGGAGAAACATTGGATATCTCAAAACTTCGATATCACAAGATAATCCTGATGAATGATGCTGATGTTGATGGTCTTCACATAACAACTTTAACACTAACTATTTTGTTTAAATTCTTCAGACCGTTAATTGAGCAGGGATATGTTTATGTCGCACAGCCACCTTTATTTAAAGTTGAAATTGGAAAAGAGAAATATTATTTAACAAACGATGAAGAGCTGAACACATTTGTGGCCAGAGCTAAAGCGCAGGGAAAAAATCCTGTTGTAAATAGGTTCAAAGGATTAGGTGAGATGAATCCCGAACAGTTGGCTGAAACTACAATGGAAGTTGATAAAAGGGTTTTAAAGAGAGTAACAATTGAAGATAGCGAACAAGCTGAAAAGATCTTTGAAATGTTGATGGGTGAAGAAGTCCCACCAAGAAGGAGATTTATCATGCAAAATGCAAAACTTGCTACACTAGATGTCTAAGACTGGTAATATATATTTGGTGTGTAATGTAATTTAATTAAACAAATAAATGAAACTTGAAGTCGAGAAAGCAATAAAATACACATTCAGTGATCCAGATTGGCTCAAAAAAGTTGGTATTTACGCAGGATTTGTTATTATAACATCATTACTAGGTTCATTCGTCGATGTTATATCTCAGTTCTCTTCAGTTCTTGTTGAATTTTCATCACAATATATATCGGATGAAAT
>CAZINM010000031.1:10050-12548 GCA_964540605.1 uncultured Candidatus Saccharibacteria bacterium | reverse complement strand
CTGGCACAACTTCATCAATTACGAGGAAGAATAGGCAGGGGAGATAAACAATCTTACTGTTATGTTATTCCATCAAAAGAGATCGAAGAGAAAGAATTAAATATTGATAGATTAAAATATTTTGCTAGTAACAATTCAGGATTTGATATTGCCGAATATGACTTACAACACAGAGGACCTGGTGAGGTCTTTGGAACGAAGCAATCGGGTATTCCAAATCTTAAAATTGCAGACCTACTTGACACCCAGATGATACTGAGAACGAAACGAAATGTAGAAAGGTCCATAGAAGCTGGTTATTCACCATTCTTCAAGGACCATTTCTACAACAATGAAACCTAAGATCCTAATATCACTTTACCAATTCATAAGATTGATAAATTGTGACATCTCCAACTTTCCATCTTGATACAGTTCTTTCAAGCTTCCCTCATAGTTTGAACCTCTTTTATATGCTTCATATATGGTTAAACTTATTTCGTCAGGTATTCCTAAAGAAACAAGGTGTGCACCGAGTTTGATCTTTGACATAACTTCATTTAACTCTTTTGTCTCTGAACTCAACTCGTGAGAAGAAGGTCCTGCGAATCCGAGATCAATTACTTTTTCTATTTGAGATTCAGATAGGTTCAATAATCTTGAAAGTATATTTAGATCAACAAAGTTTGAATCAATTTTTATGTAAGTCATTTCTATTTCTCCTCACAATTTATTACCCAATTTTATTTCGACTTGTCATATGTGTCAAGAGTGTCAATTACTATTTGACATCTGTTTGACAAAATGTTATTAAATAGTCAGTAGAACAACTAATTTACGAAAAAATAACAAAAATGCATCAGATACAAAAAGATTTATTAGCATTATCAAGAAATATTAACCTCGGAGAAAAATCACTTCGAGAGATCGGAAGGCTAATTGGAGTAGAGCATCCCGAAAAAATACGACACCATCTAAAACAGTTAGAAAGAAAGGGATTTTTGGAGGTAGATCACGAAGGACAAAATATTATTAATGTAAATACCGATCTACGAAAAGAAAACAAATTTATCAATATTCCAATTGTTGGTTCGGCTAATTGTGGTCCAGCTATGTTACTTGCACAAGAAAATCTTGAGGGATACTTGAAGGTATCAAGCTCTATGATAAAAAGTGGCTCTTGTTTTGCCATCAAAGCGTTTGGAGATTCCATGAATAAAGCTGACATAAAAGGTAATAATATTGAAGAGGGTGATTATGTGATAATTGACAAAGGTAAGAACCAACCTGAAGATTCAAAATATGTATTAGCAGTGCTAGATAATGCTGCAATGATTAAAAAACTTAGGATCAATAAAAAGAATCAAACTGTTCTCTTTCTTTCTGAATCTACATCAAATCATCCACCAATTGTTGCTACGCTAGATGATCTAGATGATATTTATATTAACGGAGAAGTTGTGCAGGTTGTTAAGATGTAAAATATTCATTTGTCCCCAATCTGCAAAATAGTGCTAGTTTTTCTGCATATTGAAAAAATACCATATTTACAATATTATTCCTTATTCATTTTCATTATTCATCTATGAATGTTCATTTTATCTTAGACAATATAAGATCTGCATATAATGTAGGGAGCATATTTAGAACTTCTGACGGTGCAGGTATAGAGCAAATTCACATATGTGGATATACTCCGACTCCAGAAAATCCTAAAGTTCTTAAGACTTCATTAAAGTCTGAAGGTTCTATCAAATGGGATCATTATGAAGATATTAATGAATGTATTTCAACTCTAAAAAAAGATGGATACAAGATCCTTGCGATAGAAGTTGATAAAAATGCACAGAAACATAATGAATATGATTATCCAGATAAAGTTGCATTAATATTAGGCAATGAGAAGATCGGTATTAGTAAAGAGATCCTTTCAAATAGTGATGATATTATTATGATAGATATGAGAGGGAAAAAGACATCTTTAAATGTTGCTGTAACTGCAGGTATAATTGGATACTCTGTAACTGAATATTTATTAAGCAAACTGAAATGAGTTTAAAATTCGATTCACAAAAAAAGATACGAAAAAGACGTTCCAAATGGAAAGTTGATACAGCTGAAGAGTTCGAGGCTAGAGAGTATCAGTTATTAAAAGATTCGATCCGTGATGATGTAAAAACGGTTATCGGCCAAGTTAGGATCACTGCAGGAAAAGCTAAGAATATCTTATTAGATATACCAAAAAGGACGAGACCTTTAACAGATCGAATGAAGACGCAGATCTTTGATACTTTGACTAGAGATATTGTTGGCAAATCAATATTAGATCTATATGCTGGCTCAGGCTCGTTTGGTTTGGAAGCCTTATCCAGAGGGGCAAGATCTGTAGTATTTGTTGATGCCTCAAAACATGCAGAAAAAGTTCTAGAAGCAAATATAATACGTACTGGTTTCTTGACAGAGGCATCAGTAATAAAAGAGAAAGTTGCCGATTACATTAATAAAAGTATTGATGAGGA